>DATEIH010000265.1:0-4024 GCA_035279165.1 Candidatus Nitrosocosmicus sp.
TTTCATGATTTATTTGAGGCTTTTAAAAGTAGTAGAGATTTATCTGTAATCTCTGAATTAAAATATAAAAGAGGTAGACAAGTATGATGTCTTTTAACTTTCAATTATCTAACTTACTTATTCCACTCCTTCTCCCTCTCCTTCCTTATACATTCTCAAATAGCAATTCAGGGCAAAAAGCAATAATTTGTTAAACTTATTGTCATCAAATGCTTATCTATTAGAACCCTATTACCACCGGAATTATTGTGAAGACATAGTGCTGGCTTCCACACTAGTTGAAATCTTATTAATGTCAATGGTGATTAATTATCATGCCCATAGTTAATGTACAAATGTATAGTGGGAGAACTCAGAGGGAAAAGGATAGATTAGCAGAAGCAATTACCGAAGATATAGTTAAAATATTGAAGGTTCGCAAAGAAGAAGTTATAGTACTTTTCACAGAAGCATCACATGGAAATTGGTACTCTTCTGGAATACGTCTATAAAGAACAACCAAGAAATGTTATACATTAAAATGACCTATATTGGTCTGGTTTTTATGTGACCTGGGGTCTCCGACTATGTGAATTCCTTCAATTGAATTCTCATATTATTGAGGTAACATTGTTCAAGCATTCATAGGTTATTTTAATATACTAATGTAAGGGCAACAGTTCCCATCATACAATATCTAATTTTATTTTTGATATTTTAATTCATAATAATGATGAATACTAATTTCCATACAATCAAAATGAAAATTGGAAATATTTACAAAAAGCAATATTTTGAGGGATATGATATTTTGATATCTTTAATATGAATGAATGTAGAACGTGTTCCTTTCAAAGTAGTCTATAATCTATATATATATAGATAGATAAATTTATGGATATTAAATTAATAACAATTTCCGGATATCTTAAATCACAGATCTTTCATCCACCTGTTTAGTACTCTATAAATTGTTAAAAGTAATTTTATAGTAATTACCATCATAATCATTGTTTGCTTTATAAATAATAACAAATAATTCGTTAAATTAGAATATTTATTTTAGCATCATTTTCAATGAATTGCAGCAAAATAGCAAATAATGACAAAGATTGCATAGATCTATTGCCACTATTTACTATTGCGAAGAGACTTTTGCATCTTTGCTTTAGTATTTGTTCCTATGACTCGGTCAAGGTCATATCATAATTCGAAATCGTAATTTATATGATTTCTTGTACATTCAACGAATGTATCATTAATTAGATCAAGATAAATTAAAAATCATTTGGTTCAATCATAGGATATTCGCTTCAGTCAAAAAAGATCACAAATCAGTGTTCACCACTCACACCTTATCATTCTTAAGCGTTTTAGTCATATTTCATTGATAGACAACCCGTGATATGCTTTTAAGCGTCAAAAACGTGTCTATGCCTATTGCTACTTACATAAATAGACAAATTATCCATTCTGTTTCGAAAAAATTTTTGATATAATTCTTTTTAAAGTCAATAATCGACTTCGATGATTGAACTAGATAAGTTATATACTTTTTTTGTACACATTACGCATAGAATTGATCCATCAAATTCAAAGGAATAGGGTCCATTATTTTGCAATTTTAACACTTTTGTTAATGTTGTCAAATTTACAATTCCAACTAGCACGACAGATCCCTTTGTATTCGTTTGATGGAAAAAATTATCGAATGGAGATGAAGTGGGCCAAAGAAAAGGTACCTGTTGCTGTAGCTTATACGGCTAACGTAGAATTAACAGTTGTCTCTCCGATTAAGGCAGCTCTGAAAAGTTCAGAAGCAAATGCCATACCACAAATTAAGGAGCTTGAAAATTTGTTAGAGGTAGACAATCTGACTGAGAATAAAAATCTTGATTCAGATTTAGGACCTGCATTATTTTTTCTCATGCAAGAATCTAGAGGAATCGGGTCGTAATTCTAATGAAATTATTTATTTCTTTTTCTTTAATTGTTGCTGTACTATATACATTGTCGTTTGTGGCACCTGTTGCTCTGGCACAAGAAGCATTGGATGACACTTCTACTTCTGGTGCATCCACCGAATCGGTAACTTCCACCTATGACGCAGTGCTAAAGGCTGTGCTAATTATATCACAGGTTGCACTTATCGGATTAATATTTAACCACCTCATCTTACAAAGATCTCTCCGACACAATAAAAGACCTCGCGAAAATAGTATAGGTCAGTTTGTATCTGCCTCTTCCTACCATTCATCTAGAAAGCTGACGATTTTTCTTCTAATAAGCTGTATTTCAATTATCGTGTTTTCTACAGGAATCATTCTACTCTCCTCTTATGAATTAGCACAAAACTTGGAATTCGATTTATCGTCAGCGTTTTGGATTGTTTATTCAACTTCAGTTGGAGATGTTTGGATGTTGAGGATTGTTACTTCATTTGTAATAATTGGTATCCTAATATCCTATCGCATAATAATAAGTAGAAACATCATCAACAACAAGAAGAAAAAATTGAACCAAGGGCCAGGGCATGTGCAAGATCAAGACCATTACCAAAATGCAATAATCTATGGTAAATTGGATCGGATTCTTTTGGTTTCAATCCTTGTATTAAGCTCATTCAATCTTTATTCTAATAGTATGGTGAGTCACAGTAACTCATTAGATTATTTTTCATCTTTAGCGGTTTCGGTAGATTGGATTCATTTCATGTCTGTATCTATTTGGATAGGTGGATTATTCTACCTTACTGCCTTATTTACAAAGCGGAATTTTATAACTAAGGATCATAACAATAATATTGATTCAAATGTTGTATCTCCTACCTCCGAAGAGAGTGTTTTAAAACAAATGACTCAAGGTTTGATGTACTTTTCTTTTATAGCTGTTACTGCTATCAGTGTCATAGGTATAACTGGATTATACTTGGCCTTTGTGCACTTACAAAATTTGTCATTTTTGCTAACTTCCGTTTATGGACTAATACTTGTAATAAAACTTTCTTTGGCTTTTCCAATGATATTTATTGGTCGTTATAACCAAGTCAAGATATACAATTATGCAAAACTAATTTCATCAAGTAACATCAATATTAGACGAAATGCGGAGACTCATCCAGATTTGGATATAAAACCAAACAGTATAGTATTTTTAAGAAAAATTAAAAAATCCTTAAAAATAGAATCCATGTTGGGTATATCGGTTCTGATTGCTGCCTCGTTTTTATCAGTAACTTCTCCACCCTCTTTGGAATCAATGGACCAGAATCCGAACCGTAGTAACCTAGATGTCCATAGTTCAAGCAATATTTTTACTTCAAATTTGACTCTTCTATACCTTGTAATATTTTTGTCAATAATCATATCAATCTTTGGAATAATGAATTTTAAGAAGAATCAAAAGCAAATTTGTGAAGTAGTGTCCCCTTCTACTTCTTAAGTCGTGAAGCATGAGGAGATGATGCTTGTTTATCTGCAATTAAAGTGATGATTTGTAAAATAATTTAGCGTTGGGTTTAGCCATTCGGATTCGTTGCCAAAATTAAATCCACATGAAAAAGAGTTTGTGATTCCATGTACTCCACTAACAAAATGATCTTCAGTTTGATTACTATATACAAATGCTTGTAATACATTAATTTATCAATAGATACATGAGATGTAACTAAGCACTATTTTAGTTTACCATGTCCATAAATGTCAGGTATTTCATTGCCATTCTAGAATTGTACAAGAATAAATATTAATGCTATAATGTACACCTCCAAGTACAATGATTTTAACAAAATTCAGTCCTATTGGATTTTTTATTATTTCTGTTGTGATTATTATCGGACTCTATCATTTCTCTATGAATAGTGGTTTTCTAACCTTAACTAATCCATTAGTTGTTTATGCAACAGCAGCAGCAACAACCAATAACCCTCATTCGGAACATATGTCAGAAATGAACCACAATCCATCCAATACAACGATGTCAGAGGAAGACAAGAAGAGATTTTGTGGAGATGATGTGATAAATTCAAACTTATATGTAAACGAAT
>DATEIH010000266.1:0-7774 GCA_035279165.1 Candidatus Nitrosocosmicus sp.
CGTTTGATGGCAAAGGTCCTCGGATAGAAAGCTGGTCTATCCTATTACCCAAGGACGATATAGCCAGGGAACTTTTAAAAAACGAAATGATGCGCAGGAAGAATCTGTTTGTAAAGGCCATAAAGGAAAATGATGTATCTATTCTCCCCCGACTTAATATGAAAGTAAGAAATAGCAAGTGTCCCTACTGTGTATTTTACGATAAATGTATGAATGAGGATGGGGAAACAGAACAAGCCACTAAAATGGCAAAAGAAATCGACCTCTTGGATATTCCTGGACTGGTGGATTTTAAGCCCTCCTTGAAATGATCTAATGGGAAATATATGGAAAATATATCTGTTAAAATACGGATCGAGGAATTGATTGTACTATTCAATGTTATAGAACCCTAATAGTTTCGATTAGACTATTTGTTATATCATACAAGGGACATAATCCACTTAAGGTATGGTGTACCTTCTAAAGTGAATTTTACTGAAATTGGTAGCTTCCAAATATCTAGTCAGATCTTGTTTTCCGTAATAATGTGGTATGCCTTGGCTATCCTGCGCCATTAAGACTACATGAAATCCAATAAGTATTCGTTCTTCGCAATGCGTGATCAAATTATCTGCTTGCATTTTATCATTTACTACATCCATTGTTGTAGCAAAAATGCCAATTTCAACGCCATTTTTCTTTATAAATGCAGCATCAAAATTCATCTAATTATTACTAGTGAACATGATTTAAGTAATTCAAAGTATATTTAGACCATCTCTTGGAATAATTATCATGCCGTAATTAAATGAATTCTATTTTATCTTAAAATCAGCAAGTAGTCGAAACCACTTTACGAGGTGAAAAGAAGAATAACTATATTTGTGTTTAATCTATGGTAAGGAAATTTATGAATTTATTATTGTCATTTCAGTTTAAACATAGCCTTTATAAGTACTACATTGACATCCCATTACTGTGCATCTTGGAAGTTCAGAATTCTTGATGTGGAGCTTTTTTGAGTGTGAACAATTTTTACACGGGATGTAATCCGTCGGGTTGAAAAAATTTATCACAGAGAATTATATGCACAATCATATTTAAGATGATTCAAATGTTAAAGTAATTGATACTAAAAATCAGTTTAGATTAAATCAATTGACGTCCCATTTACAATAAAGTTAAAAAGATAGAGAAAAGGTCACTCTGATTGTGAAAGTTTGAATAAACTATTAGTATTGATATAATGTATTAAAACCTTATTCCCGCTGGGAACTTAATCCCCACGGCCGGTGATAAATTTGACTATTTGAATAATAGATAGATAATATGTGAATATGACCTTCATCCAAGCTAGGTCATTCTGGAATTAAACTATACTCAATAGATTTATTGAAACCAAGTAGGTAGTGTTTGAGTCATGATCTTGTATTTTCTGTGAGGTATGCAGATACTATATTATAAAACGATCACAATAGCCAGACGTAAGCTGGCTTTACCATTCTAAGATGTTCAGTTACCCATTAATGCAGATAAGGCTTTTGTGAAGAGCTGTAGACTTTCCCTAGTCTGGATATCGATAATAGTTCCATTTGCATCAATTTTTCCCTTAATACCCTGAATTAGCAAGGTGGTCTCGGGTGTAAAGGTTGCCATAAGTGTACGCATGATCAACTGCAATTCTTCATGACCTTTAATCCCACTTGTGGAAGCGGTGATGATTCCTAAGGGCTTTCCGGAAAAGACGGTAGTGGCCACACACCATTCTATGGCGTTTTTTAAACCCGAGGGTATGCTGAACACGTACTCCGGAGTGCTGATAATGATTCCATCAGCATCTTGGATAAGGCTGCGTAGACCCATAATTTCTGACGGCGTATGTTCTAGAGACTGATCCGGGTCGAAATGCGGTAATGTTTTCAACTGGTCGTAAACAATTACCTGGAAAATATCCCTAGCTTCTGATCGGATGTTCTCTACCAATATGTGATTGGCCGATAACGTCGCGGCGCTTCCGATCAGGGCTACAACGTTCTTCATATCCTGCAATTAACTTTCAGAAGTTATGTATAAAAAGAATTCAAAATTCATTATATTTTAATGTCTCGAAATAATATCTTAAACCATAAATTTCTAATAAGGTTAACAAACTAGTTATAGAATAAAAATAAATAAACCTTTTTAATGATGAAAATGTAGCGGAAACCACCAGACCCGATCCATTGATGCACTTCAGATGAGAAGTGATCTATATCTTGATGAATAGCTTTTTTAAAGTAAGATTTGCTAAGCTCAAATTTCATCCTAGAATCCTACTTAAAATACCGCTATAGTAGGCACTAACCCCCATACGCCCAAACTCATTGATCGTTTATTTAGTAATATTTATATTTATTAGACAAATGCTATGTATATTTTAGTCCAAACTCAGTATTTTTACCAAAGCCATTTTTCAATATTGGGGATATGATACAATTCAATGTTATATACGATTTGTCAATAAGAAAATTATCAAATGGATATTACTTGGATTTACGCCATCAAATGTAATCTCTCAATGCTTAATAACAGTGTTAGAAACAAAATATTTTTTCAAATACCAGTATTATTGCTAATACTTGCAATATCTATCCCAATGGTCACTGCTCCAGTTTCATCTAATATCCTTTTTTCTTCTTCTCGTATACAAGTAAATCAACTTGCGTACGCCGAAGAAGAAGGGAATGATAGCGGTGGTGGAGATTCCAATAGCGGTGGTGGAGATTCCAATAGCGAAGATCAATCCACGTCATCCACTACTACTGACCCAGCCCTAGCATCATCCACTACTACTGACCCAGCCATGAGACAAGATCTTTTAGACTTGACATCCACAAACGAAAAGGCTTCTCCTTCTCTGGTTGAAGAAACTGAAGAGCAAGATCTAAATTGTAAAGATATACCTGACAAGAACTTCAAAGTCTCATCTAATGATCCAGACGGGTTTGATGGAGACAATGATGGTATAGGCTGTGAAAGTAATGACAAGAGTTCAAATGAAAATTCAGGCACTTCTCCAATTAGTGTTACAAGTGAAGGTCCAGACAACGATTGTCTCTTTGATCCTTCTTTACCTAAATGTGTCCCAGATGAATTTGGTAACTGTCCTGAAGACTTTAATATGAATGAGGATGGACAATGTTTTCCCAAACACAATGGATGTCCTGATGGGTATCATGGTGTAGATGATGATGAAACTGGAAGATGTATTCCTGATTCAGAGGGATGCCCCGATGGAATGATCTTTAGATCTGATGGAAAAACTTGTGGTTATAAAGAGCAATTATGCCAAGGAAACGCAGAACTAGAAGGTTGTGTTGAATCCCCAGAAGGATGCGATTCCTCATATCTCAATCATTGTATTAAACCAAGTGAAACTGACTTGGATTGCAACTGGGATGGAAATGTCCAAGATGATCAGATCCCTGACAAGAACTTTCCAGTAGGTTCATCTGATCCACATCACTTTGACCGAAATAAAAATGGCATCGGATGTGAAAAAGGTGATGAAGTAAAAAAAGGAATTGATCATCCAGATCTTGATTGTAAGGATATAAAAGGTAGCATCAAAGTGACTGCTTCTGATCCTAATAGACTAGACAAAGATAGAGATGGTATTGGTTGTGAAAACAATAACAGAGGAGCAAACAACCATAACAATAACAACAACAATAATGACAATGACAATGACAATGACAATGACAATGATAATAGCAACAACTACATTATTATGCCATCAGATTCCTGTAATGATATTTCTGATACCATAGATCTATCATCCGAACAGATAGATCCGCAAGAAACAAGAACTATTGCATACTTTGGTAGTTGTGAATTAGATTCTGCATCGTTGCAGTTGAATCTTGTTCTAAATAGTGATCTAAAATTAGTTGCAGCCAACTTGGACGACGGGTTATCCGATGCGGTTGAGGTAGACATGCATCAAGTAGAACAATCCGATTCTAGTCCAAACACCTTGTATACGGCCACAATAACTGCTAATCAAGAAGGTCATGATTTGGACACAGGTGAAACAAAAACTCTAAACAATGTCAATGGAATAGTGTTATGGAACGATGACGAAGATGAACCAATAGAGTTTAACGAGAACAATTTTGTTGAAGCAAATATTAATTTCTTTAACTAAGGAGTATGTATTCGTTTCCTAGAAATCTGCTTGCAACCCTTTTTTTTAACACATATTACAAATGCTTGCCCTCTATAGTAAAATGACTGTTTCTAAATGTTAAAAAAAATAATAAGTTTGAATAAAGCGATTCTATAATTAATTCCTCTATGCGATTACTTTAAACCGGGATTCTATTCAACCTTGAGCAGCATCCCCACGCGTCCAAACTCGGTGATCTCAATGGCGGTAAAGATACAATGACTCGATTGTGTACTTGTTACACTTATGTGGGACAAATGAACTGTTAAATCTCTTTCTACTTTACTATTAATTTTCAAAATCAAATCTCTGTTTGCTTCGGAAAATCATATTTAAATCAAGAATAATATAGGATATGTATATGGCTCTTTCTGAATCATTTGTAAACCGACATGTGAAAAATTGGATTGATGGCTGGAATAACCACGATATAAAAACAGTATTATCTATGTATTCAGAAAATATTGAATTCTCTAGTCCTAAAGTCAAAGTTGTATTTCCAGATCGCACCTCATCAAAAATAAACAACAAAAAAGAATTAGAGGAATATTGGTCTAAAGCCTTGAAAAATAACTTTCCTTCACTGAATTTTATGCCCAAAGAAGTATTAATACAAGAAAATAAGATTCTACTTGAATACTATGCAACATTAGATGGTAAACATAGAACATCTGTTATTGAGAAATTTGAATTTCAAGATCAAGATGGATTGATTACAAAGTCCAGTGTATTTTATGGTTTTGAAGAAACTATTTGATGGTGTAACAATACGATCAAATATTGATGTATCTTAATTCGATGATCTACCACAAGCATAAGGTTTAAAGTCAAAAAAAAATAACTCGCTCAGCCTAGTAATAGAATATCATTTATCTATGATGCTTCCTACCCTGAGGTTTAGATCCCATTTTACTAGTTTTATTTCATCATCCTTTCCCCACAAATTCTTCAAGTCTTCTTCGACTGCACTCAATGGATCGTATTTATTTTCGGCATAGAATCTTTTTACTGCTGACCATGTTTGCATGTAATCAAAAAGATTATTAAGATTCCAGTCTACTTTTATCTCAAATTTGGGAGCCTCAATTTCCTTAAAAGGGAACGGTATTGTTTTGTATTCTTCTTTTACAAATTTGACTTCTTTTGGCCAATAGTTTCCGAGAATATCTCCGCCAACATTGAGTCTTTCACTTATTTCGTCAATTTCAGGGCTAATTTTTTGCATTCCATAGGCCCATACTGCTATTATTCCACTACTTTGGCTTACTCGTCTGGCTTCTCGATAAAACATCTCAAAGTCAAACCAGTGAACTGCCATCGCTACAGTAATCAGGTTAACAGAGTTGTTTTGGATATTGGATTTCTCTGCAGGAAACACATCATAGTTGATATTGTCCCGATCAAATGCGTTGTCAATTTGATTCTTGCTTGCATCGCTTGCTATCACCTTCTTAAAGTATTTGCAAAGACTTATGGCGGCTTGTCCATTTCCTGTCGCACAATCCCAAGCCAGATCCTTAACAGGAGTAATCTTATTTAGAAATTTAAAAAGATCCTCTGGATATTTTGGTCTAGCATAAGAATATTCTCTGGATTCTGAGGAAAAATGGTTGACAGTACCTGCTGGTGCCATGCATTTAATTTATATTATTTATCAAATAACCTTAACCTTTTTGCACTGGCCGTGCAAGACCCGTGATCTTAAGCGAGACAAATGGTATCTTTAGTCACAATTCTTGCTTACGAATGATAAGTAATAGTGTATTAGGTAACCATCCCATCCCGGCTTCAACCTATGACGATACTCAGGCTACTGCTACTGCGATATCATTTCTATTCCTTTTAGAATATTATTTTTTGACCGTATCATGATGCACTATGTTTTAGTTTTGAAACTGAACTAGTGTAGTGCAGTATGTACAAGTGCAATGCAGTTGCTCAGATACATATTATCCTCATTATTATCCTCATTATTTACTTCAGTCAATAATCCTAATTACCAGTTTCCTCGTTTTTCTTCTTCCCGTTAACTCGCTCCTTTGCGAAAGTAACAGACGGTTATAGCACCTTAATACTTTAATGTCATAACAATAGCTGATGTAATCAATAGCCTAAATGAACTCTTAGAAAATCATTCATTTTGGAAAGTGCAATCTTTGACTCAGGAGCTTTATAATAAAATTGATGCGCATGCGGCATTCCTTCATAAATATCAAGTTTTACAGGGATTTCGTTTTGGTCTAAGGCTTGGTACAGTCTAATAAAATCGCTTAGAAGGATTTCTTTCGTACCACCTTGGATCAAAGTAGGAGGATATCCCTTGGTGAAATTATCATATACCGGAGAGACATACGGATTCTTCTGATCTCTGGGATCAGCATAGGCATCGGCAGCATTCTTTAGGAATGCATCATATGACAGAATCGGATCTGCGTTCTTTAAAGTATATGAAGTATCGCCGCTTACTGTAAGATCAAGCCAAGGTGACCAAAGTATTACCGCAGCAGGCATCCCCAATCCTAAATCTCTCATCTTTAAAATAGTAGCCGCTGCTAGTCCTCCTCCTGCCGAATCTCCAAACATTGCTATATCATCAAGAGAATAGCCATCATGATCCTTTAATGCTTGTATTACGGAAAGTACTTCATCTGTTGTTTGATTCCATTTTGAAAAAGGAGCAACTGTATAATTAATAGATACGACTCTAAGGCCTGTTGCATTGGCTGCAAGAATAGCACCGCCAACGGTTGAATTAGCACTGCCCAATGTATAGTCTCCTCCATGAGTATATACCAGTACTTTTCCATTATCTTCCCAATTCTTGGGTTTAATATCGATAACCTGGATTCCTCCTAGGTCTGTTCCTGTTATATTGGGTCGATAAAGATCTATGATCTGTTGTGATTCATTGATAAATTCGGACTCTGTTTCACGATATTGTTCTTCCCATCCTTTTAAATCGCTCGGATCTGGGGCCTTCCATGTAGAAGGGTCGACTGTGATTTTGCCTAATTCTTCCTGTGCTTCTTTTGATATGGTTGTAGGAATATGTACTTGATATATAACGTTCTGCATACCGGTAGAATTTTCTGTATTAGCGGTGGCATTTGCATTGGAATTATTATCATCAGGTAATGCATCTGCAATTGAGTCCATGGATTCTTTTAATTTAGGGGATAAGGATGTA
Source organism: Candidatus Nitrosocosmicus sp. (assembly GCA_035279165.1). Taxonomy (GTDB): domain Archaea; phylum Thermoproteota; class Nitrososphaeria; order Nitrososphaerales; family Nitrososphaeraceae; genus Nitrosocosmicus. Next base: position 7,377 of record DATEIH010000266.1, read on the forward strand.
AGATCAAAATTAGGGGCTGATAAGTTAGATGCAGTTAATCGATTCTCTGATAATGTTACCATGTTATCGGATGGTTTAGTATTATTGTATGATTTTGGAGAAGAAATCAAGCCTTGTTGTTGTGCCATAACGGTGTTTGTTAATGATACTAATAACAATGAAAATATAATTATCATCGCATTAAAAACGAATATATTTATTCTTTTCCCAATAAACATGTTCAACAATTAAATTGCAATTATTTAAGAGTTGTGAACAGAAACAGTATCTCGGTTCTATGATTCTTTATGAGGATTCCATTTCTCTATAAGTTTTGTTCGATCGGCTGAAGTGATTCTTCTATTAATCCCTGATATATTGCAATCATGTATGCGATATTTGTATAATCTATTGTGTAT
>DATEIH010000267.1:0-6448 GCA_035279165.1 Candidatus Nitrosocosmicus sp.
TAGTTTCTTTATGAATATTGCCTCTTAAAAATTTCAAAAACTCTAGTTTGTTCTTGTAAATATAATAATGATTTATTATGATTTATTAATCTTCCATATTTTTCATCCTTTCTTTTTCCATTCTTTTCTCTATAGATAGGATAGATGCTATGGTTTTTTCATGTTGCTTGTCTATCTTTTCTATTTTCTTAAGTAGGGTAAGATGTAATTCTTCTAAATCTGCAATTTTTTTTATTACTTCATCTTGTTTTTCACTAGTTTTCTTTTGTCTGTAATAAATCCACCACGATATTATTACACCAATCAGGGCACCAATAACTATACCCAAATACGTACTTGAGGCGTTTGTCATATCTACACACCCTGAAGTAAGTTCGGGTATGCATCCATAAAATGATAGAGTGATTAGCTGGATCAATAGATTAGTTAAAAATAAACAAGTTCTTTTATTTTAAGTTCTTTTATTCTTACTTATCAAAGATTTTTTCTTAAATCTATTTTGTTATTCTACATTTCTTGTGACAACGTGTTTCAATAATTACGGTTGATTGCATACCTTTATACCTTTATATCTGCTCAATTTTTTTATAAATTTTTGTCAAAAGAAGTATATTCCAACAGAAAAATATTTGATTCTATATACCTATTTCATATACAAACCCATTAGCAAGGCAATTGCAGGAATTATTCCATAGATCCGCTGTCATGTTTTAAAGTTATCTATTTAGGATAGTAGTGCCATTTTGTTATAAAGACATTTATATGATTTTGTTGTTTATAATATGTTTTGTCATCTGAAATTATTGGTTCAAAATTATCTGTTCGTTCTAAAAGTGATCTTATTGATAAGGTGTTCGACGCTATCACCGTTAGCGGCGAAGAGGGTGTTTTTCAAACCGAACTATGTAAACTTTTCTCGCTAGATAGCAGAGATGGATCTAGACTAGTAGGGAATTTAGAAAAACAGTCGTTAATTACACGAGAAAAAGCACTTTATCGTGGTAGATGGACGTATAAACTGGTCGTGAAAAAGACTATTTCTATTGATACCGAAGAACAAAGACCTATTGATGTAAGTATGGTAGAGGGTGCACCATGTCTTTGTTGTTCTTATCAACATCTTTGTTCAAATGAGGACGAATCAAATCAATACAGTCCTGCTAAATGCCAAATCATTGAAGAATGGATTGTAACTTCTTTTGATAAATTTATGTTGACTCAGGAAGAGCAACCACCAGAACAAAATCTGCTCTAAAATAGTCTTATTTTATTTTTATTTTTATCCGATTCAAAATTATAAACTCACTCAAAAAATATTAAAATTGATATGGAAAAGTAAATTTACCATGTTGCATTAAATATTTTTGGAGCTGAACTAAATCCTGATTCTATTATAGCATTTCCATCAATTGTCCATTTTATATTTTGTAGTGATTGATTATTATTTTTTATATCGGCCCTAATTTTTCCATCAAGTACCGGGGTTTCTATCACTGAACTAATGTTAGTATCTGTATTTTTCAAGAGTTGCGGTCTACCATTAAGAGGTATATCAATATATGACTTTGTAAATTCTCCAATTCGTTCTCCGTCAGCAGATAAATTATAATCAATTTTTGAGGTAGTCAGCGCTTGACCTGTCGGATTCTTTATATTAAATACAACCTTTAAAGTAGCAACATTATCTTCAGAAATACCTTGTAATTCTATATTTTTTACTACTATGTCAACGGCACTTAAATCAGGTAAGGTTATTGTTAATATTAAAGGTAATAATACAATGACTCCTACTATAACCGCAACTGTTCCTATTAGTACTAATCTGCGTCTACTTAAAAACAATGTTCTATCGAATTAATCTGTAAAGTATTGGTATTAAAAAACTTTGTTTATAATAATATATTATAGGATATAGTTATGACAATATCCAATGTTTATTCTTGATCCATTAGTTACATGGATTCATCTAGTTTTTTCATCAATATGGGTAGGTGGAGCCATTTTTCTAGGGATTGTTTTGGCACCTCTTCTTAAGAAGACTATGCCTGATATCAACAAGAGAATTCCATTCATGGTTGTAGTAGGACGTCGATTCAACTTCCTTGGTGGGGCCTCATTGATTATACTAGTCATTACAGGCGTATATAATGCTCGAGCGTTTATGGATCAGCCCTTCTTTCTATTTGAATCTACATATGGATATATTCTCTTTGCTAAAATCATATTGGTACTTGTGATGATAATTGTATACATTATTCACATTCGACTTCTAAACAAGAATGTTGAATCTCAGATTCTGCAAAGAGAAGTTCCCGATGAATATATTTCCTATTTGAGAAATAAAATAATCCTACTAGGTAGAATAACTGTTGGTCTATCTATAGGAATATTGTTCTTGGCTGCATTACTAGATAGGGGGGGCGGATTAGGAAGCATCTGAATATTTACCTGCACATTTGAAATCTTAATTATATTTATTTTGTAACATGACACTGCGGATAGTTTCTCCTATCATTTCATCATTATCTATTGAAACCAGCACACCATTTTTAGACTTTGGGAGAAAATCCAAAATTACTGTTTTTTCATCTACAAGCATTTCAATATTGAGAATTTTTCTAGAGACCGAAATATCTTTGATTTCAATATTTCGATCACTTAGACTATGGGTACTTTCGCTTGACTGAGTCATCAAAAGATATAGTGTTTGGATAAAAGAATCCAACAAATAGAAGGTTAATTTGGCCTCCTTCTCAATCAATTGAAGATTCAAGTCATCTTGGGAATTCTTTCCTTGATCATCTCCAAGCTTTATCCCCTCTGATGGATGCTTTTTTGTATTCCAGTTGATTTCATTCGTATCCGTACTTAGTTTGTCAAATGTTTTCACAAAATCTGGGATGATTGACTCTAAGGAAATATCTATTAAATACCTGTCAATTATCTTTATCTTGACCCTTACTGTATGATAATTGAATTCATAGCCAAAGAATTTAGTAAATATCATGGGTTTGCCATATTTTATCTTATGAATATCACATCCTTCAATCCTGCTTACCAGCTCATTAAAATATTTCAAAGATGTGAGGTTCTTTTCAAGACAATTTAGTTTGGATATTATAATCAACTTCATGATTTTTGTAAAATAGCTGTGAAATTGCTCGGGATGTTCCCTAAAATCATATCTTATTTCTTCAATTGCCAACTAGCTAATTCAACTTGTTAAAATTTTTCTTTTTAACTGTTTGGTTTATATCTTGATTTGAATCCAATCAACTAACCCACCCAACAACCAACCAACCAACCAACACGTATCTATTGCACTAGGTTGTCCATGATTTACAAGAAAAAGGGTAGCCAGAGTATATATCTTATTTATGGCTTGTACCATTTTGAAAATCTATCCTGATCGGTCAATCTATTTTTAAATTGCCTGAGGATGAATCCGATTATTACGTGATGTTTATAGATAAAAGCTATCGCTATCGATACTATGCCTACAATAATAAATCTACCACCTATTACTCTCAAACCTTCTGTAAATTCGTTTACTACCAAATCAATAATTATAAATGCTAAACCAAAAATTATGACTAATATGCCTATTGTTATAAATGCTTTGAATAGTGGTAAATCATTCTTGGTCGAAATCTTATTCCACACTCACTAGTGTATTTATCTATACTTGGTCATAATTATGTCTATTTATTATCAAATTCTTTCCTTGCACAAACGTAATTAACCCTACAACCCATTTTTAAAATGCTCTAAAAACCTGACTCGATAGGATTAGTGGGTTTAATTAGTTCCCTTAACAAGATGGTTGCGTATGATCCTTTTGGTACTGAGAATCCAACCAACAATGAATTCTCCTCAATTTTATAGTTGAAGTTTTGACATACAAAACTAGCTTGTCGGAAACCGCCTGATTCACTTAATTCCTGCATTTCCTTAATAAAAAAATCTCTGGCAGTTATATTTTCGTGCTTCATGAATTCCTTTAATATCTTGTCAAATCTATTTTTTCCAGGTTGAAAAGAATATCCCGGTAACCTAATAATCGGCATTCTCTTTATTCGACTATCAGTAAGTTTTTCCCTCTCATATTTGCGAATTTTTCCAAAGATCAAACTATCTTCAAAAACGTCAAAACATAGATCATTTTCTTCAGGTATGGTGAGGGAAAAGTCATCCCTAATAGCGATACTTAAAGTCTTATTAAAAAGATATGCCTGAAATGCTTGGACAAATAGTCTTCTGATATTAATGGGGATAGTTCTTAAGGCAGAAATAGAGTCTTTTCCCCTCACTATTGCCTGAGCTAGATTTTTCTCTATATCCATACCAGGAGGAATTTGGCGTAGTAAATTTGGATTATTTTTGATGTCTCTTAATTTTTCCCTGATTTCACGACTAAAATTTGAATCATATTTTGTGGTAAAAGTCAATAAGATCTCTGTTGCCCTGTCAAATCTTCTTTCAAGAATGGCTTTTCCAACTAGATGGGTCACCAACCGTTCACTTCCAAACCTTTGTAAACCGTAATAGTTTCCCAAGTGATCAATATTGCTCAAAAATTTTGAAATATTATTTAATTTGTCCCTTTTTGGTTCAACAATTCTTATCTCAAAAGTATTTCCAACCAAATTGTTTTTTTCAATTGGTTTTTTGGAAAAGCCAACCAGCTTCAACCTTATTTTTCCAAGATCAATATTTTCTATGACCTTTCTTGGGTTGCTCCTACTGCTGCTAGCATATTGAATTGTGGTGGCTTTCGCGTCTTTTATGCCTACTATTTTAAGATCAAGGCCGGTTTTTTTTCTTAAAGTTAGAATCGCATGGCTTGAATCCATTCCCTTTTTTCTTATTTCATACACTGGGAAAGTATTGCTTGTAGTCTGTTCAGGGGAGATTTGTTTTAAGAAAATATTACTTATTATCTCTTGTACATGAAAATCCTCAGTATTCTTTTTTATGGTTCCGCCAATTCCATCAAACTCTGTTGTATAATATTCGATTCCTGCGAGTTTATCAATATCTGGTGATAATTTCTTCATAAAACGATCATTCATTCTTGAATGATAGGAAAAGCCTAGAGATCTCAAATACCATTAAAATCATTTATAATTATTTTATATAAGAAAATAAACTAATATAAATCCCTATCTTTTATTCAGTAAAGCATAAATCATATTTTGCATATATAAAATTTGGATTATTAATGTCTAGTAAAAAAATCTATAGCTTTAATATGTTACTAAATAATAGTAATTTTGACCTACACGTAAATAAATATAAGTTTATTTTTATTATACTCCCTATCTTAATGGCTTCCGCCTCTCTTGCTTTTAACATTGGTCCTGCAAATGCATCTTCCCTAGATCAATCAATTCAACAATTCCAAAAAAACCTACAATCAACTATTGAATCTAGTAGTAATAACAATAATAACAATAACAATAATTGTAACAACAATATCTCAATTCAGTCTCAAACAAACGAGAATGGTAAAACAACAAGTACAACAAAAAATACATGCGATGATAAGACTACCACCACCACTACTTCATCTGCAAACAATATTAACTCCGCAGCAGGCAAGGCCAATCTAAATGGGACTATTACTGGATCAGAATATAATCAAGATACAGGTGTTATTATTAACACCATGTTTGGTAATTGGTCTTTAACAAATAAGGATAATGGTTCAAAGGACTTTAATGCTAGCTTTATAAAAGAACCTGTTTATTATAACTTGGCTACATCGATTGGCTCTGGAAATAATACTGCACCAGTTAATAATAATGACGGCGGCGTCAGTAACAAAATAGCTGATAACAACAACAACAATTTAGGCAATACTACATCATATTCTCTATCTAATTTTGTAGGGAATTCTGTACAACAACAGAATGACGACGTGACATATTCAGGCAAAATAGATGTTATTCAGGAAATAAAGTCAAATAATGCTACTATTTCTGATGAGACAAATAACTTTAAGGGTGTAGGTGTGTCGATATCGGTTATAGACAATAGCGTATTATTTGTTAATTTTGATAGTCAAACGCCCTTATCCAAAGAGTTTGTAAACATACCTATTGTTGGGCTGGTAAAGCAATAGATTGCGATATCAGGCTATCCTAACCCAACCTATCATATATCAGTGACTATCAAATTATAATATTTTCTAGTCCTGCACCCAGTCTCGCTTTTATGCTATTTTATATCCTGGCTAATAAAATACCTGTAATTTCTAGGGTTTGTTTTACAAAAGTGTATAAGTAGTATGTTATTAAATATTAGGTAGTAATCATGTCTCAGAGTAATACTCTTTCTTTAAAGGTGCTTGAAGCTTATACCCGAGATGTAGGCCGTGGTGTTGCTAGAATTGATTATGATTCTATGGATGCTTTGAGCGCATCTACAGGTGATGTCGTGGAAATTA
>DATEIH010000268.1:0-6397 GCA_035279165.1 Candidatus Nitrosocosmicus sp.
AGGCATCTTCATAAATGCTTCGTTTACGCCAAAGAACATAAGGAGGATCTGAAAATCAATGTTGTAGTGGGAGTGCATCCGGCCCTGAATATTGCAGCAGCATATCAAGCAGCATACGGAATTGATGAAATTTCAATTGCAAATTATCTCTTAAATGGGAATCTAAAGCTTGCAAGGAATAATTATTCTGATTTAAGGATACCTAAGCACAGTGAAATAGTAATCGAAGGTAAAATACTTCATGACGAAATATTCGAAGAATGGATGGTTGAGATGCTGAGGACATATGACTTTAAACGAAAACAACCAATTTTTGAAATTAATAAAATTTGGTACAGAGATAATCCCATTTATTATGATATATTGCCTGGCTACACGGAACACAGATTATTGATGGGATTGCCCATCGAAGCTAAAATTTTTAGTTACGTTAAGAACACTGTTCCCTCCACGAGAATGGTACACTTATCCGACGGAGGGAGTAATTGGTTAACTGCAGTAATACAAATTAAAAAGAGACTAGAGGGTGAACCAAAAAACGCAATTCTAACCGCATTCGCAGCACACCCATCCCTTAAGACTGCAATTATAGTTGATGAGGATATTAATCCCTTGAATCCTGTTGAAGTAGATTATGCCATTTCTACCAGAACCCAAGCTGATAAAGATTTCATAATAATAACAAATGCAAAGGGTTCAAGTTTGGATCCCTCTAGTGATCAAACAAACTTATTAACTACAAAATTAGGAATAGACGCCACGATTTCATTTCTCAAAGATAGAGAGAGATTTGAGATTGCTAAAATACCTGGTGCAGACAATATCGATATCAAAAAGTACATCTGAAAAGGTCAAAAAGAAAGTTATACCTGTCAAGTTCTAAACCTGTGTATTTCTATTCCTAGGCAGGAATCTTTGAACCAATTCTAGTGCTGAAAGATTTGAAATACACTAATCAAAATTTAAATTTTAGAAAGAATGAAAAGCAAGTTTAGAAAATTTGTAGTATAAGAACAGATAGAATTACACCATACAATATATGACCAGTTAAACTTGTGATGGCCGGACCAAGGCCCAATGGATGTTTAAATGGATCAATTCCTGTTATGGGTTTGTGAATTGGTAATAGTGTTAGAACCCATAAAACTAGACCATATATAATGCCTACAAAAACTACTACAGTGATTAAAGACGGAACCAAAGTCAATAAATAAAAAAAACCAATTCCCCCCAATCCGCCATTTACAAAATGAAGAAAAAAAAGTCCAGGAAAATTGATCTGCTTTACATCAGTTTTAAAAAATTTGCTATATAATACCTGATTTTCATGCCATTCAAGAGATCCTTCCAATCCCCACTTTCTCCAAAAAGGAAATTCGAAAATAGACATCATCAATGTAGAAAATAATCCGGCCAATAAACTTAAAAATACGGAATAATAATCAACCATGTGATTATATCTAGGTTATATAGAATATAATGTATCATCTAGATTACAAATTAGTTAGCATTAGGTAGAACACACAAAGAAAACAAGAAAACAAGTAGACTCATAATAATTATATCAGGATTGTAATACGTAATGTCAGACTGGTATCATCAGTCCTCAAATCAGAGTATCACATAGTCTTGTCTTGTCTTGTCGTAACATACATCGAAAAATAGAAACCTGTTTTTAATAATAACCAAGTCCACCTCGTCTCGTCTCGTCTCGTCTTATCTCATCTCATCTCATCTCACCTGGTCTCATTCCTTTCCACCATACGAAAATAAATCATTGAATAAGGTTACATATTCCATTGAAATCAAATACACATACAAAACCGCCACACATCTTTGTTTGTAAAGGTCTCTACATATAATCCCTAATCATGATATATACAACAGAAATAATCACGATGAGAATTTAGTACTTTTGGGGGCTTTCAAAAACAATCATTTGGTAGCTAGCGGACCTTATAGAAGGGTTGGAAGCATACGACCCCTACTTAGCTAAATCAAGTTTGGATTGCAAAAAAATATCAACAAAGGTAAGATCAAAAGCAATGGCAGAAGTAAACTACTATATCATAGGTTAAAAGATACGACAGGGATATAGAAGAATATATACTAGGAAATTAATAGTTTAGTATGAATCGCCTGATAGTCGAATCCTACACCAACTCGACAATAAACACAATTTTAGATGACATATCTAAAAAGTATAAAATTGATACATCCAAAGAACAACTTGATGAGGATATTCCGATTAACGAAATCAAATTCAAATATAGAACATATTCTGAATGCGTTAAAATGCTCTACAAGAGTGCAGGCGTAGTCAACGCAATTTAGGTTCTAACCTTCATTAGTTTTATATGTCCAGTAGTACAGGCTTCTGAACCTTCTTCATGTTCATGCAAAAGCTTTTTTGCATTTTCCTCAGGTAATTTTTCTGTTGAAATATAACCACATTTTTCACAAATAACAATATAGCTCCAGTCAACCAAATAGATTTCATTGTAGTTATTAGTCCTCGATATTTATCTATATATGCAAACTAAAAGATAAGATTAATTTTTATAATAGAATATTTGTTCCTTTTTGTTTCTCCAATATAATTTAGTATCATATTATCATCATCTTTGTTGATGTGAATCTACTTAAAGGGATATCCGGTATCAAAACATACAGAAACTAGAACAGAAGTAAGACGAATTAATTATTTCAAATGCTTATTTTTGCATTCATTCTATATGCAAGAAAACGAGAAACGAAATGAACTTGTGAAAGAAATATTGTTATATCAACATGAAAATCAGAGTAATTGGATTGATCAAGACTTTACAATAAACAACGGTTCAATAACTCAAATTTAAAAATTAGATTGAATCAACATTATCTAAAAATAAAACATATTGCAATAAGAAAGCTTCATAACTATATGAGGCAAGTGGTAAATACCATTCTTTTCAATGAAAAAATATGGGTAAATTAATTACTGGAATTCTTTCAGTTTTTATTGTAGCTGGCATCTTGGGTGTTTATATCCCAAATGCTTTGGCAACATTGGGCACGTCATTGGAAACTTGCAGTGGAAATAGTGCAGCAGGTCAAGCAGGCAATAGTGCCGCTGAACAGGAAACGGGACAAGGACAAGCAGGCGACACAGGAGCACAATCTGTTTCGCCAGAATTTAATGCATTAACAGGAAATAACCTTGGCGTTGGAGCACAACAAAATGGAGAGTGTATACCTACTTTTGAGCAACCACCTACAGATTCAACAATACCGACGTTAGAGAGATAAGATAAGGACATAAGCAGCTAATTTAATAAAGTTGTCTAACCTTCTTTTTTTCTTTTTTTAGTATCAATTAAGCAGTCAGTTCTAAAAAATATAGTTTGATGTTTGAATTTGCTAACAGATACGATAATGGCATTAAAGTTTTCAATTAGTCTAATGCAACATCTTTTAAAAGGTGTAAAAGATATTTGAACAATGATCAATACTGGGCAAAAAATATTTGAGGAAGTAGATTTTCCAACCAACAGCAAAATAATTTCAGAAGATAAAGACAAATCAATAATCGAAAGAGAAAGCAGCTGGACAGGAAAGATTAAGGGAATAGACTCGTTTCCAAACGGTAATCTTGATGGTCAAGGACGCTCTATTATTTTTGAAAATGGCATCTCTATTTCAAACTGGCAAGGTATTTTAACCACAGAAAACGGGCAAGAAATAGCGTTTATCGGGAGAGATACAAGCAAGAATGGCAAATACTATGTAATAAGAACATATTTTACTCATGATAAGGAGATAAAAGATCTTGATGGCATGGTTTGCTTTTTAGACGGAGTATTTGATTCCAAAAATAAATGTTATACTTGTAGCGGTTACAGATTAATCTAGAAATACATTTGAGTTCAGATTCACCCATATAATGACAGAAGTAGTAGTCTCAATTATTATTTGGAGCAAAAAAACAATCTCAAGGTAAGTAGATATTTAAAAATTAATGCTCAAATAATGAATGTGTTTTCATTAGTCATCTTGACTTTTATGATCATTGCTATCACAAGATCAAGTAATATAATTATTTATTAGCAATTCTTAACCAATTTGAATTATCATAATGTAAAACTAGGACATTTACACCCCTCAACCTTGCAAAAAGGAGGAGCATTTCCCATACCCATAGCCACATGAACAGATTTCGGATGGTTGCATGCTTTGCATGTTACAAAATCTTCAGGTTTACTAATGCTCATACATACTGATTAGCTATTATTTTATAAAAAGCATAGCCATTTCAGGTACAAGCTGATCTGAAAGTTTTTTCTATTAATCTTAAATTAAGAATGATACAAATTTTCATGAAGAATGCCCCATCACATACAGAGGTCTTTCAATTAGCCTTGTTCCATATGGTGTATGTTTGAACCGATCAATTGAGATTATTTTATTTTAGTTTTTTTTGACATAATACCAAAAGAAAATAAACTTTAGAATTTGCTAAACATACAGATTTCTAGAAAAATAATATAAATTTCAGATTTTACGACTAGATTTTCGACCTGGACCTCAATCTTATTAGGTTCCTTTTTTTTCAAGAAAACTAATTTGCTTAGTTCATCACCGAATTATTCAAACATCTTGTTAAGATCTATCTTTGATGATTCTAAAGGAGAGATATCCTCGGGAGGATATTTTTTTAAAAGTTGAATATACATTGTAAAAATTATATGACAAACCAAATTTTAAGATGTCAAATACAACAGCATTTCATGGAAAATGTAAACCCTATTCCAACGGGATACGAGAGAATAATTCCTCATATTTTTGTGAATGATTCCGCAGCTGCCATCGAATTTTATGCTAAAGTATTTAGTGCAGTTGAAGAGTACCGCCACTCGATTCCCGGAAATAAAAATAAAGAAAATAAAGAAAAGATTGTTCATGCGGTAATAAATATAGGAAAGTCTAAAATAATGCTCGCTGATGAATTTCCAGAAATGTGTGACGGGCACATCAATGCGGGTGAGAAAATAGGAGCACCTAGTACAATAGGAGGAAATTCAGTGTTTCTTAACATGTATTTTGAGAATGTCGATGAGGTCTTTGAAAAAGCTAAAATGGAGGGAGCAACTGTGATTATGCCTTTAATGGACGCGTTTTGGGGAGATAGATATGGCCAATTTAGAGATCCATTTGGACACGTTTGGGAAGTTGCCACTCACAAAAAAGATATGACAAACAAAGAATTAGAAAGTGCTGCTAAAGACTTTTTTGAAAAAATGGGAAACAAGAACTAAGAAATATATTTTTTTAGCTCAAATATAATAGATCTTTAGCAAGGATTCATCAAAATCGATGCATTTAGAATTATCATAAATCCCTCCTTTCTTTTCTCAAGATTTAGATAGACACATACTATAATAGAGGCTATTTGGGACTAGTAACAAAATGACATCTCCTTCCCCACTTCCTCACTTTCCCCCCTCTCAACCAGATAGGACAAAAAGTAACAACATGTATATCAAGAAATATAAATAATCATTTGTCTATTTGGAAAAAGTTAAAAAAAGGAATTAGATCTAAAAGATTTTTCTGATCTAATATTATGCGGAGGCTGTAGTTACTGCAGGTTGACTATCAAAAAATAGAGCCGATGAACTAGATAAACACTCTCTCTCTCCGCCATCACCACTATCTACTGCATTGACTTGTTGAATTGTAGAGGAAACATTGATAGCTCCAGGAGTTACTGCAACTATTGAGAACAATGTTATGGCGGCTAGAAGGCCAAGCCCCAAAACTTTTGGACCAATCATTATATAAACAAATCCATATGCCAATATTTAAAACTGATGGCAATTAATAGTGGGAGCTCCTCGTTCGATAAAGTATAGAATATCTGAAAAAAATGAAATTTGTGCTTAAATATATAGCTTCAATCTAAAATATTACAAATGCTTTATGACTTACTATATTTTCATCTGAGAAAAACAAGCATGTGTTTTATCTGCTTCAAAACTCAATCATCAAGATAATATTGATGAAAATATTCTAGTTAGATATTTTCCCCTTAGATAAATAGGAATTAGCCACAAAATAAGATAAATAATTATGTGTATACTACAAAACAATTAAGGTCTTTGAATAAGGACTTGGAAATAACAAAAAGTATGATGACGTATATACATCTGATCTTAGGAAGCGAACCAGAGAGAAATCACACATTTAGTTCTCTACAGGAGTTGTATGATAAAATAGACGCCAGACTTGAACCATATGATAAAGCCGAAGAAGCTAGCTATCATAGAAAAGAACTATTGTATACATTTGACAAAAACATTGAATGGATGAAGGCCAGAAAAATAATCATCTCTAATTATGATAAAAAAAGCAGCACTTT
>DATEIH010000269.1:0-3163 GCA_035279165.1 Candidatus Nitrosocosmicus sp.
ACACGCATAGACTCTCAAAGGATGAGATTTTGACAGGTTTGGACGAAAGATAAATTGTGGTTTGAGCGGATTTGGATAGGATTTGGACTAGTAGAATACAGATGGACAGGATTCTGATTGGTTGAATTATTTCAAGTAGCAAAGAAAATATGCCAAGTCCTGATACAGTTTTAGTTCTTCTGATAAGAGTAAGCGCATTGGAATTATGATGAATGGTTCAAAACAAAGATTTTCTATTGGAATATGCAGTGTTTGATGGACAGGAAAAACTATTCTGAGAGAGATAGCCGCCCGACTTTTGTATACGATCGACTACTACGACTAAGCTATTCTAAAGGTTAACTTGTTCAGAAGGAAATACCCTAGGATCTAGTAAATTAAATTCCTCCAACCAGACTTTCGCTTCTTCTTCTGATTCCACAAAGGCCTTGGCTTCACCTTTTCGTATCTTATCCAGTTTACCTGTCATTTCTTTAAACTTCTCTGTATCCATTACTATTCCATAGTAATCTCTTACCCTCTCTAATGTTGTTTCGTAGTGTCTCTTATTCCCAGATGCCGTAGCATCAGATATTATTGCCACATCGTAACCTGTGTTAAATCCTTCCCTCAATGAAGTCTCTACACAAATTGAAGTATCAATCCCAGTAAATATCAAGAAATTAATGCTTTGACTCTGAAGCATAATTCTAAAATCTGTATCCTGGAAAGCAGAATCCCTTCTTTTGATAATTACAGGATCATTCTTATTCGGTTTTAGTTCATCGATTGTTAATCCATCCCATGTACCTCTTACACAGATCGGTACTTTCAACCTCTCCTGTCTTGATTTTGGTAATATATTATGGACGTTTGTAAGAATATCAATGCCACTTTCCTCCTTCACTGCCTCGGTGTAAAAGATAGGGATACCCATACTTCTGCAGAATTCTATTGACTCTTTAATTTTTGGGATTACTTCTCTATACATGGTTGTATTATATCCTATTTTATCATAGGATCCTCCCTTAGATACAAAACCATTCTGCATATCTATAACAACTAAGGCAGGTACAATAGTACGACCATTGGGAAGAGTGACCTTAAACATTAATTCATTTTGAATAATAATCTGCTTAAAGATAAACTTTTACTATAGACATTCTGGAATAAATCTGAATCTTGTCCTTGTTCAGCAAATACATACTGTACTTTGAAAATTCATTTTAATTGATTCAAAGAAGATAAAATTCAAAATAGAATGCATTGTAATATCAAGTTATCAAATCTATATTTGAACATGAATGATTTAGTATACAACTCAATATACATAGCCGCTTACCTTATTCGAAATTTTAGTAGAATAAACTTCGCAGCCGTAGAATCCTTATTAGGGGACCGATATCGGTAGGAAACACACCAACCCTGTTACGATAAAGCCACTTTCGAGAGGGGTTCTAGCATAATAAAACATACACAATAAAGTGGTAGAAACTCGGATTCAAACATAAAACTTTGGAGAAACAGACGTTTGGTCTTGTACCAATATACATCAAATCGCCTGTGACAAAGCAGAAGTATCAAATATCGCTCCTTCCTTAATCTTGGTAATATATTCAGGCCAAAAAGACTTTGCAGATATTGATATCAAGAACTGTGACTAATATGCAATCCCTTAGTTATAAGTTGTAAATTTAGATTTCATCTACATAATTATTATTACTATAAAAATTATTAATTGAGATTACATTGTCTTCAGACCATCTACTACATATTGAACCGCAATTGCTGCAATCAGAACTGCAAATATTCGAGTAACGATTAATGAACCACGTCTACCCAGTATTGTGTATATCGCTCTCGTTAGAAAGAACACGACATAAGTTATTCCCATCACAATTGCAATTGATAGTATTGTTACAGTTAATCCAGACATTTGAAAAGATAATATCACCGTAGTTATGGCACCTGGGCCCGCCAATAATGGAAATGCTAATGGGACTACACCAGATTCATCGGAAACAGTGCCTCCAAATCTCAAACCACCATGTGTTAATAATTCCATTGAGACCACAAAAAGCAAGATTCCACCTGCGATCATGAAGCTAGAAATGGTAATCCCAAAGATTGATAGAATTTGTGTTCCTGCAATTGCAAAAATTATTAGTAAAGCACTTGCTGTTATCACAGTTGTTTTTAATACTTTCTCTCGTTCGTTTTTTTGCATTTTTTGAGTAATATTGGCAAACAAGGGTATACTACCGATTGGATTAATTACGGCAAAAAGGGAAATAGTAGCTCTTAAAAGATCATCTCCAAATATATTCAGAAATGAAAATAAATTATATGATGTAATAGAACCAAGATCAAACATTGTCACCTATATTGAAATTCTATTCGTTATTAAGATTCGTGCATATAAAATGGTGGCTACGATTTGTCCTACTAGTATAATAACTTACTCCTCTTTCGCGCCTATGATTCTATAGTACTAAAAATTTATGAATAAGCTGCAATTTTAAGTAAATCTTCCTCTTTTCTTAGCTAGTTATCATAGTAATAATGGTAATTATTTGTATTTGATTGAGACAATATATAGGCTTTATTAGGATTATTGCAATATTATATTAATGAAAAATCTTAGAACAATATTATCCATTACTTTATTAATTTCTAGTCTAACATTCATAGGATATATTTCAAATTCTGCAATTGCTATTCCTTCAGATTTACTCAATCATAAATATGTTTTTGGACCTCTTGTTGGAGTCACTTCAAATGATACTGAAAATGTAGATTGGGTACTATCTGGAACTTGGAGATCAATCTTATCAAATGATACCGTTAGCAATACTAATGAAAATGTTTCACTAAGTAATCAGTCTTCTGGAGTATTTAAAGCTGCTATTGAAATGATAAAGCCTGACGGGACAGCTAGACACACCCATACTTTAACTGATTTTGTCGTAATGAATGTGACACAAAATGCCGATAGTAATTCTACTACATTTAATGGTACATCAACAATAAGTTTACGGGACGGTCCTGCAGTTGATATTCCTACTACCATTCAAAGATCAGCTAATGGCAATGTATTTACTATAACTATAGATCCTGAAAGTGTTGACTATCACTTTGGTAAATCTCCTTTAATCTATGGTATCAGCGCCAATCCAGAATTTAT
>DATEIH010000270.1:0-7866 GCA_035279165.1 Candidatus Nitrosocosmicus sp.
GCTAGATTTGTTCTATAGGATCATCTTTAATGCAATTATAATAGCATTATAGTGATCTATACTTCGATATCATCTATCTGATCATTCCCATGTCAGATTCAATCTATCAGGTCAGCACTGATTTTTTGATCGAATCTCCCCTCATGATTTTCATGTTAACTAGTTTAATGACATCGATTAGTTGTTTCTTCGAAAAGTAGTTACTTGTTATAGTTACTAATTTTTCCATTCACATTCTAACTCCTATGCGACTTACGTAATGCAAGTCAAAATAGATTTTTGTTCAGTATAATATTAACCTTAGGGTATGAATAATTTTAATCAGAAAGATATATTGGACAAGAAATATTTCAAGTTATGCCCTGGCTTTTACTACGATCTATCTAAATTCTTAAACCGAACCTAAAAATATCGATAAATAATAGGATTGGCATGATAAAATAATATTTCATTTAACAAGATATTTGTAGTTTAATTATTATTTGGAGTTACATACTGAACGCTATGCAGCTCTCATAACAGTTATGAATTGCTTATTTGACATCAACATTGATTCGTTGGTTGATTTCGTATTCACCAATTCTTTAACGGTTATTTTCATTTCCCATTTCCCTTCCTGACTAAGATAATTTCCAATAGAGGAATAATTTCCCAATCCTACTTTTTTCATATTATCAATTAGTGGTCTCAAGTTCTTATCAGGATTATTAAATTCTAAAAACACATTCCTAATACTTTCAATCGCGGTATTATTTATATAATATATATAAAGAAGAGGTATTTGAGCCTGTTTTAAAAGGAGCAATATTAAAATTAAGCACTACATTGCAGTGGTCGGAAGATTTTTAGAATAATTGGGGGACATATTTGATTTATTTTGTTCTGATGATTGTTGGATTTTACTACTGTTATCTTCAACTGAAAAAACGTATGAGCCTTTTATAATATGACTATCGTCTTTATATATTACTAGCCAATTGATGGTATAAACGCCGGCGATGACTTTAGATGAGTCTAATGTAACAGAATGTGACTTATCTGAATTGGATGCTCTTAAATCGGTGTTATCAATTTTTTCATTCTTAGAATTCATAATTTTGAGATTACTTGCTCTTGGCTCTGGATTTTCTGTAAATGTTATAGTTACTTGGTCAGGTACGGATTTTGGAGAACCGATTATTTAATGGGGTTCAAGCAAATAAGTGAGAGGTCTTGCGTGACTGAATATAGGTAATAATGATACAGATGTCAAAATCGTTATACCAATTCCCCAGATGAAAACCACAGCAATAAACAAAATTGCTGAAAAATTCATATTCTATTATTTATAATAAGATACAATATAATTAGTGTACAAATATCGAAGTTACTAACGCAAATGGTTTCAAATCTAATAGTTGAATTGCGAGGTTCATCGGACTAAAGATCTTGATTTAACAGTTTTACATCAAAAATTGGGGTTAATCTATACGTTCGAAGATTGTACAACAATTGTTATAATAAACTTTAAACATAAACTCTTAATGAATAAAATTCATCTTATTCTTTTGGGGGCTATAATAGCAATCTCGATGTTAGCAGCTCCTGTATTGCAAATGTCATATGCTCACCAAAGAGCACTTTTTAACATAAATGGGAAAGATTACTTATTTGTTATTGGTTCTGCAAATGAACCATTATATGTAGATGATAAAACTGCAGCAACGCTTGATGGATACTGGCCAAATGCTTCAGATCCAACCAATAGTAGAGCAAACGGGACTCAACCAATTACCGGGCTAGAAAACATGTTAAAGGTGGAAATATTAGCAGGTGACAAGAACATGACATCTAATTTGGATCCTGCATTTGGTGAAGTAGGAAAATATGAGTCAGAGACATTTTATCCAACAGTTGCAACTACATTCGATTATAGAATTTATGGAAACATCAATGGAACGAACTTTGACGTAACATTCTCATGTCAACCAGCAGGAGGAGAATCTGCATCTTCTGATAACTCTACAGTTGACATTTCCGAAAATGTGGTAAGAAAGGCACTGCAAGGAGGTTTTGGATGTCCCGAGGATAGAACAGGATTCCCCGAACCATATATTTCACAATTTGATCTAAGCCAACAACTGAATAGGACCTCTACCTAATTTTTATGTATTTTCATAAATATTGTAACACATATTGTGATTTTGAATAATACTTGCTTTTATTATCATTTGATCTCTTAATTAATATTCCACACTGCCATTACTCAGGAAGGAACTCATTAGCCTCGACCCCTCGAAAGCGGTAACGTCCATAAATAATGCAATAGTTAATGCAGTATCGATTGTATCCTGGGGAGCTTTTGCATGATTAACCTGCAGTGAATTTTTTATAAATCTCAAAACTATTTCAGAAAGAGATCCTGAAGAAAAAATGGAATAAGAGAAAGGATAGCCATTACCCCAGCCCATTCTTAAAGCTAATCACATTATCCGCACAGTGATAACAGTTTTATCTATATTATTGTAATTTCTCCAAGTATCCAAATCATTAGTCCGTGACCAAGAACCATAATCATAATAATTGATTGAACTTTTGACTAACGAAGTAGGATTACAAAATTATACATCAAATATTCAAAATTGATAGGAGGAATGAACAGCCGTGAACGTATTTGGTTATAGAAAGATGAGATACAAAAATACATAAAAATATTAATGTATAGTCCAATACGATTCAGAAAGGCGTTTAATTTGATCCAGATAGATGAAGACAGAATTTTTGATATCATTAGAGAGAGAAAGCCTCGTTCCATAGCTTTGAATGGTCCTGAACCCCTATTACCAAAAATTCAAAAAGTTTCTGAAAAAATTGAAAATGAATTCAACATAATATCGTATATAATAGGAGATAAGAGTTGGGGTTCTTGTGATCTTAACACTCATGCTGCAGAGATGCTGGGTGCAGATATATTATTTAACGTAGGACATACCATAACCATAGAAAATCTTGGAGAGAAAGTATTCATGATAAATGCCTTTGACACGATAAGATTTGATAATGTTGCATTAAAATGCGCAACTGAACTAAAGGGGCGATTTAAAACGATATCATTAGTTACAGACAGTCAACACTTGCATCAAATTGACACGGTTAAGAAGATTTTTGAGGATAACGGTTTTGTCGTGGTAAAAGGAAAAGGCAAAGGACAATTAAATGATGCACAAGTCTTTGGTTGCGAATTTCATCCACTACACAACATCAAAAGTGAAATTGAGGCCTTTATTTTTCTTGGCCAAAGTAGATTCCATTCGATAGGGATTGCCCTTTCTACAGAAAAACCGACCTTTATGCTCGACCCATATTTTGAGGAATTTTTGCAAATCAATAACGAAGCAGAAGTTGTCAAGAAGAGAGCAATACTCTCCGTGTACAAGGCACTCGATGCAAGAACGTTAGGGATAATAATAGGATTAAAAGAAGGCCAGTTTGCAAATATTAAAGCTTTAGAATTTAAGAAAGAGCTAGTCAAATTCGGAATTAATATACAACTGATAGCTTTGACCGAGATTTCAAATGAGAAGTTAGAAAACTTTAGAGAAATTGATGCCTTTATTCAAGTAGCATGTCCGCGACTAGGAACTGATAATTATTTTTCCAAGCCAGTACTATCAGTTCCACAAGGATTGGCTTTGATAAAGTTATTAAAGAAAGAACCCATCGAGGAATTTTTCAAAATTCAGCATTGGTTGTAGGATAAACTTTGATAACACCACGATTCCGAAGCATTTGATACTAAACTTGTGATAGCATGTAATATACAAACTTCTGCATGATTGACAGCCTATAGATTACTAATCAATCTCCTAATCATTAGAGTATAATAAGAATAAACCATAGCAAAAGCATAAGTAGCATAGTTTGGTTTTCAAACAGTAATCAATATTGAATCATTGTTTCAGTAGAATTTGTAAAGATTATATTTAATCATCTGCTATCATAAGCAAATTTATGGTAGTTATATCAAGAAGGCTTTCCCTGATAATATTTTTTATTGCAGGTTTTATTTTTATTGGGATAGGTATTGTTTCAATTATTGATTCGAATATCCCCAGATATGTGGAAATTACTGAGATGATAAAACCAAATCAATCTGGAATATTCACTCCAGATATGAATTCGGGCAACATCGCAAATATTTATGCCAATGGATCTAAATTTACAGTGCTAGTAATAGACCCCAACAACAAAATCATAATGAATAAAACTGGAAATATTGGGATAATGAATGAAACTGTTACATCAGAAGTAAATGGTAAGTACAAGATTCAGGTTATTAATGAAGGGGAAAATACATTGAATTTGAATTTAGGGGCGTTTTCGAAGGCCAGTCCACTTGCGTTTAGTGGCCAAATGATGTTGATCATAACTGGTATTGTAATATTAGGATTAGGAATCAGAACCAGAATGCAGTCATAACTACCTTATTTCGTCTTTCTTATAAGAACCTAATAACTTAAAGAAAATAGTAACAGACCTGATAGCCAAAAGAGAGGCAGAAATCTTATCATCATCAACGTTTCCCTCTAAGTCCACAAAAAAATAATACTCCCAAGGGATATTTTTCGTCGGTCTTGATTCAATTCTTGTTAAATTAATGTTTCTTAAAGCAAACTCTTGGAGTATAGAATACAATGATCCAGGGGTATGAGGGATAGAAAAAATAACCGATATCTTATTGTCATCGGCTTTTCTATCATAACTTTTAGAAATTATTAGAAATCTAGTAAAATTATTAGAATTATCCTCGATATCTTCTTCTACAACCTTCATGCCATAGATTTGGGCGGCATGTTTGCTAGCTATTGCTGCTGCGTCAGTATTATGAGTTTCTTTAATAAATTTAACCGATCCTGCAGTATCGTACATAGGGATTGATTCTAAGTGTTTCTTTTGAATATATTTTCTACACTGAGCCAATGCCTGTGGATGAGAGTAGACAACAGAAATCTGGTCCGGAGACGAATCCTTATCGATAATTAAACAATGATGTATTTTTTGATATATTTCCCCTATAGCGTAAAGAGGTTTTTCAACTAGTAAGTCATAAGTTTCATTTACACTTCCTTCTGTAGAATTTTCAATCGGAACTACTGCCAGATCCACTGTAGAATTTTCAACACCATCAAACAATTCACGAAATGATCTAAACGGAATGAATGAATAATTTGGATCAGGATATTTAATACGGGCAGATGCTTCACTATAAGATCCAGATTCTCCCTGAAAACCTACCTTGAAGGCATTCATGTCATAGGAAATTGTTTATCATACAAAAGTGTAAAAGATTCTTTTCCATAATCAATTGAAACTTTCCTGTCTTCAAAGTTACCACAGGAATTGCATTTTAATCCTCCTGGTACTTTGACAAATTCATTTCCACAAGAAAAGCAAATTGTATATACAACTCCCAAGTCTCTGTCCTCCAATGTCAAATGAATTGAAGAATTCAATAAGCTAAATACTCTTCCCCTTATAATATCGCCTACCTTAAAAACAAATTTACCTTTATAACTTCTCTCACGCCAGCCTGAACCGTAATTTCCCCCTGAATTAGACATACGAGTAGAGGCTATCGCAGAAAAGCCAGATTTAGAATATTTTTCATTGATATAAACAATCCTTACCGATATCATATTTCCAAATAGCATATCGATATATCCAACAACAATATCACCAATCTTAGGTATCATAGGTGGATTTTTTTGTTTGACACTTAAAATACGATCGACCATGTTAGCACTAGATTTTCCAATAACAGAAGATCTAACCTCACACTCATCTAAATAGGTGTTTTTACCCGCATCAAATTCCTCAATTATAGCTAATGGTTTTCCAGGGATAATATAATCAATTTCATGAGTTTTATTCAAATCGAATCCAACGATATTTGTATTCTAATAGTTATAATTGTTACATTAACTCAGGTACCTAGTAGATCACTTCGAGCATTTCTATTGCTTGCTTAGTTTCTTTGACATTATGAGTGCGTACTAGAGAGGCGCCATTCATCACGCTATACATCTCAGCAATAATTGAAGGAATTAGTCTATCTTCCACTGCTAAACCAAATAAAGATCCTATAAACGATTTTCTAGAAATTGAAACGCATATTGGTTTTTTCAAAGACATTAGCAATTTAATATTAGCAATTATATCGATATCACGCACGTACCAATCCATTCCCATAGTTTTGGAATAAAATAGATTATTTCCATCTTTTCTAAAAAAACCAATCGAGGGATCGATGATCAGTTTATCATCGTCGATTTTACATTTCTTGGCAATTCTAATACTCTCAGATAGTAGAGAACTAGTATCCCGCATGTCCCCATCACCATAAAGATTTTCTCTATCTGAGAGGTAAGCGCCAAGGATCACAGGAAGATCTTGTTCATAAGCCAGGTCAGGCATTTTTTTATCATATTTTAAGCCAGTAACGTCATTAATCGCATTAATCTCTAATTTCAATAAGGATCGGATCACGTCGGATCTGACTGTATCAACAGATATAGGAATATTGCTAATTTGCCTAATAGCTGAGATAGCATTGTGTAATCGCTTTGATTCGAGATCCTTCGGAATTAGTGTTTTCAAGTATGGAGCAGTTGACATACCACCAACATCCACTATATCAACTCCATTATCCTGCATTCTCAGGATGGTATCCTGAATCTCGTCTTCCTGACGTTTTATCGAGTCTTTGTAAAATGATTCTGGACTTACATTCATAATACCCATAATCCGAGTCTTCCCACATAAAGTGACTGAAATATTACCCACATTTGTCAACAAACAAAAATATATTTTTTCTTTTAAAAACATTAAGATGAAACTATTAAATCATTTGAAAATTACCAACTATTGACCAGATAATACAAATTTCAGAGAATTTTTTGAAATATGAACTGAGGATTAGAAAAGGAAATGAAACGATTTCTCTATAATTAATTATGGTAATTGATTAAATAATATCACAGCCACTAGAATATAAATGTCCAAGTTTTTAGATGACATTTTGCCAGCAAAAAAATGTTTCTGATTCGGCCGACAAGTTATCAGCTTGGAAAAAAGTACAATTTATTCAATGCAATTTTCTTCTTCACGACTAAATATCAGTTTATGAAAGTCAAATAGTAACATAATATTAATCTCTTGAGTGATATCTTAAGCATAAATCGTAAAGAATGGCTTTCATGTGTTTTAGATTGACCGATCTTGATCTTGGATTCGATTCTTGTTATTTCCATATAGTGGTTGCTAATGATGGACTAGTTTACTTTGAAAAGCTTTGAAAAGAAACCACTAATCGACGGCATTATTTTTTCCATGATTAAATTATCAAAATCATCTGTATGTGGATCTAATGTAAAGATCAAGAGATACTCTAATCTATTTTTCTGATTTGTTATTGGTATCGTAATCCGCAAAATTTTTTCATAAAGAGAGCAGGTATAATTCAGTTTTCCTAGTACATCTTGCCACCTTAACCTAGTATATTGTCTGGTAGAGGCAGTGATAGCATATTGCTCAGTTTCTTCATCGCTTAAAAGTGGAATTATTCCTTTACGTTCTGCAGTAGTAATAATTATTCCATGCTTGTCAGCAACCCCAATGAATCGTATTCTCGAATCAATTTCTACAATTTCATTGCAAAGGTTTTTGAACTCGGTAACATATTTTTCCATGATTTATTATTATTGGTGTTTAAACAATGTATTATTTTAATTTTTTTTCATATAGTATTCGTCCATTTAGTTCAATTTTTGTTATCCTTGAAGCTGGGATTGTTTGAAAATTTTCAGAAATTAAGATAAAGTCTGACAA
>DATEIH010000271.1:0-8367 GCA_035279165.1 Candidatus Nitrosocosmicus sp.
TCTGGAATTACTCCACAGGACTGTTTAAACTTGGCAAAATCAGTTAGGGGGAGATATAGTGAAACTCCTTTGTTATTAATGACATATTCAAATATACTTTATTCTAATGGATTAGAAAAATTCTTAAATCATTGTAAAAACAGTGACTTGGATGGTTTCATAGTTCCAGATTTGAATTTTGAAGAAGCCGGTGATTATCTAAAAATAACTACCAAATTGGGCCTCTCTACGGTTTTCCTAACTTCTCCTAACACTAGTACCCAAAGATTAAGCAGGATAGCCGCCCTGTCTACTGGTTTTGTTTATATGGTATCAATTTTTGGTATTACCGGAGCAAGAAATAAATTTGAAAATTATACCTTTGAATCCGTATCTCGTTCAAAAGCAATTGTATCCTCATATGGGAAACACCTAGCAGTAGGCTTTGGGATTAGCACTCCTAAAGACGCAAAGAGAATAATAGGATCTGGTGCAGATGGGATTATTGTTGGTAGTTCTTTGATAAATATTATTAACAAAAATGAACAAAACCAAATAAAAATGATGTCAGAATTAGACAACTTTGTTAAAAGATTGAAGGCTGTATGCAAGAACCCCAATTGAGAGTTAGGTTTTAAATTGTAATCTTATGATATGAATGAAATTCAACTAAAAGATCGGTTCTTGGATTTTCTAAACAAGTATCCGAGAAATGACTTTTTTGGAAATTCTTCAAATGATAACGAAAAATATATAGAGATAAAAAATGAGGCATTAAGTCGAAAATTTGATTTCATTCTGGCAGCGTGTAGAACAAAAAACATCAAAAAAAAGGATATTAGAAATAGTACTATTGAGTTAAATGATGATTTAAAGAACATTTTTGCTAGATCAACTTTGTTAAATACAATTTCTGAGACTTACAAAATAAATGTCGAAAGAATTAGTCTCTATCCAATAGAAATTAAATCTAACAAGGATAAACTTGACGAGAGATTGGCTAACCAAGTAATTGAAGCTATACTCTCATTTGGTCGTTCTATAGTGATCCTAGACAGTAAACATTCTTCAAAAATATTAAAAAGCGGATTGTCAAGAATATTGCCTTCAACTTTGATAGGATATTTTGAGGAAACAGGTGAATTCGCTGTGATAAATAGACACGGCCGAGTGTATTCAGATAGTTTGTTAAATGTAAATAAGATGCTTCTCATCAGAACGCTGGAAAAAATGGACTCTCAGATCAATGTAACCAAATTATACAATAATTTAAGGAGACTACAATCGATTCATCAAAGGTTGATTTATAATCAGATATTCAATAGTGGTCAATTCCTCTTGGAAGACGAAGTATTATTCATGAAAGAACTATCATCGTTGAACTTAAAGGTCAACGTTAAGAGGGAGATTATCAAGACAATTGAGCAGCATAAAAATTTTAAGATTACAGATTTTACAGAGTAGCAGTCACCAGGCCAGTATTATCACTTGCATATCCCAGATAATTCATCCTAATCAAATGCGTCCTTCCAGCCCCAAATGTAATTGAAATCTCAAGGTCATCCAATTTATCCGATGAATCTCTTCCTTCTAATTCTAAAATAACAACATGAATAGTTTCATGAGCAATTACTCTTTCTATCAAATCTTCGATATTTGTGAAGCTCCTAGCATTGGACAATTCAGATACTTTGGAAATGATAAACATTAAAGAGTAATCAAATTGTTCATCAGGTCCAGAAATCAGATTGTCGTATGTACAATATTCTTGAGAATCATCAAATGAACAGGCCAGGGTGAAATCCACTATTCCCACATCATATCAGCATCAATTCTTAGAAAAAAACATTTCATTCTTCTCAAATAGGTATGGAATATATCAAACTAAATATTCTAATTAGTAAATATGCGAATATTACAGTTACATGTAGATTTTGTAGAGTATTTACCTGTCAAAAAGGAGATAGATGACGCTGAACCTATATTTAAGAATGAGAAAGAAAGAATTGAAGATACAGTTGTAATATTAACATCAATAGAACAGGGAGATGATGAAACTTTAATTGAAGAATTTATAAAAGAAACTTTAGAATATCTTAAGAAAATTAAATGTGACTCTGTTCTAATTTATCCATATGCACATCTAAGTTCTAGTCTAGAGGCGCCCAGAAGTGCATACAAATTAATGATCCAGTTAGAAAATGCCTTAAGGGCAAGTAAGGATACAATTATTGTAAAAAGAGCGCCATTTGGATGGACGAAAGAACTAGGGCTCAAGATCAAGGGACATCCATTATCGGAAAATTCAAGAGCTATTTATAAAAAAGATTCCCAAAGGCAGGAGGAAACTTTAGTTAAAACATATCCTTCCAATCCGGGGACAAATGAAGGCGAAGGATCTATTTCCAGTGCATTAACTGCCGAGAAGGATCTAAAATCAAATTGGTATGTGCTAACCGTAGAAGGTAATTTGATTCCTTACAATGATTATAGGTTCAAAAAAACTGAGAGCAATCTAGAGAATCTGTTTAAATATGAAATACTTCGAAAAAGAACAGTAGAAGACCAGCCTCCTCATGTAAAGTTAATGCGAAAACTTGGTATAGCCGATTATGAATCTGCTTCTGATTCTGGAAACATGAGATTTTATCCAAAAGGTCGACTGTTAAAATCGTTACTAGAACAGTTTGTTACGAAAAAAGTTTTGCAATACGGGGGACTAGAAGTAGAAACACCCATAATGTATGATTCGCACCATCCATCGATGGAGAGTTACTTTAATCGCTTTCCTGCAAGACAGTACAATATCAAGTCAGATCAGAAGGATCTGTTTTTGAGGTTTGCAGCCTGTTTTGGCCAGTTCCTAATGACCAAAGACTTTCAGATATCATACAAAAATTTACCACTCAAACTATATGAGCTAACTAGATATAGTTTCAGGAGAGAAAAGAGTGGCGAACTAGTTGGTTTGCGGCGTTTGCGTGCTTTTAGTATGCCTGATTGTCATGCATTTTGTCAGGATATGGAGCAGGCAAAAATTGAATTTTTAAAACGACTTGATTTATCTGTTTCTGTAATGGAGGAAATTGGAATCTCTACTGAAGATGATTTAGAGATGGCCATAAGATTTACTAAAGAATTTTATACCAATAATAAAAAGTTTGTTCAACAAATAGTATCAAAAATTGGTAAACCAGTACTCGTAGAAATGTGGGACGACAGATTCTTTTATTTTGTTCTTAAATGGGAGTTTAATTTTCTAGATAACTCTGGCAAAGCTTCTGCACTGGCTACAGATCAGATTGATATTGAAAATAGTGAACGATACGATATTACCTTTATTGATGAGTCTGGCAATAAGGACCATCCCATAATTTTGCATAATTCACCTAGCGGAGCCATTGAACGTGTCATTTTTGCTTTACTTGAAAAATCAGCCAAGATGATGAAGCAAGGTAAAACACCCTATTTACCAATTTGGTTAATGAACACTCAAATTAGATTAATTCCAGTCGGAGAAAATTTTATCCCCAAGTGTGCTGAATTGTTAGAGATGCTGAAAGCTAATTCTATTCGCGCTGACATTGATGATAGAGAAGATACCCTCTCTAAAAAGATTAGAGATGCAGAAACTGAATGGATTCATTATATAGTAATAATCGGGGAGAAGGAAGTTGCCGCTAATACAATTTCAGTTCGAGACAGGTTAAAAAAACTAAGTTACCCAGCGAGCATGGATGAATTGATAAATAAAATCAAGGAACCAATGAGAGGCAAGCCCGATCTTCCTATCAATTTACCTGAATACCTTTCAAAGAGACCAAGAATTGCTTCATAGCATCTCTTTCCGGGTTGGATTAAGCACTTAGAGATTAGCCACGTATGATCTAGACAAGATCCTAAGTAGTGTTTGAGTAGCCAACGTTCCTTCTCTGTAATCATTGTTCTTTAATCCCGTTTCAACGAAATCAAGTCCAACCAATCTTGCAGTATCGCTTATGCTATTCACAAGCTCTAAAACTTGAAAAGGATTTAATCCAAACGGTTCTGGCGTTCCTGTACAAGGTAAATACGAAATATCATAAACATCTATGTCAAATGATATATAAATATCTCTTTTGTAGGTGTGAGATTTTAACCACTGGCAGACATTAGCCATAGAGCGGTTGCAATTCCACGCGTCAAAAGTAGTAATACCATTGTCGAATGCGAATTTATTCTCTTCCCTATCTCCCTGTCTTATACCGATTTGAACCAAATCGTTTCCTCTAAGATACCCTTCCCTAATCAAATGGTAAAACGGTGTGGTATGACACATTAACATACCTTGGTAAATTGATTTCATGTCACGATGAGCGTCAAAATGAATTAGTAGTGGATGGCTTTCAGAAAGCTCCTTATAAATTGAATATGTAATAGTATGTTCCCCACCAAGGATTACAGGTATTTTATTTGACTCAATTATTATATTCAAAACTGACGATAACTTGTTGTCAAAGTCCAACCAAAATTGGTTAATTTCACTAATATCGCTTATCTTATCCTTTTTCGGTTTTACAAAATTTACATCACCGATGTCATATATTAGTGACTTTTCATAAATTTCGACATTGTCCTCAAAAACAAGTGTTTCAACCTGTTCGGCTGATGCAATTCGGATGGCCTCAGGGCCTAAAGATGTTGTTTTTCCAAATGTAGTTGTAATATCTATGGGGATTCCGATAATACATATTCTTGATTTATCAAAAGTAATTGGTATAGGAATATCACAAAAAGTATGACCCGCGGCCGTATTCTCTGGCGGAGTAAAGAATCTTTCTAAATGAGAGATTTTATCCATATTTATTCAATCAACTTCCAAGTATTACTATGAAGGATATTAAGTCCAAAACAACTCATCAAGGTTAGATTGCCTAGGTTTTCCGATAATTGACTTAAAATTCAAATTTAGGGATGACAGGATTTGATCAAAAGTAGACTCCATCGTATCAAGATATTTCTCCGTGTCTATATCCATTTTGTTGGCTAACTCAACTGGTTTTACTCCTTCAACCGACCTTGTTTTAACGTAAGAAATAATATCACCTGCTTTGAGTTGTCGTCCCAAGTCTACAAGTTGTCTCGCTGCCTTTATATGTTGAGGAATTCCCTTTGTGCTTTCCATATTTTTGTCCTTGCCATCTAATGAAATGGAACGATGATTTTTATTTCCTTGAAATTTAATACCGTATTTTTCTGGAGATTTGTTTATCATTACATTAAAGCTCAAATCTGGTAAAGGAATATTTTTCTTCTCAAGGTCTTCTGCAAGGGAATGAACTATTTTTTTTATTCTTGTTTTGGCATTAGCAAAATCTTTCTCTGTGAAAATATCCTTTAATACATTTAATATCTCGTAGAAGGCGTTTCTGATAAACGGTGGGGTATGAGATTTTTTTCCAGTCAAACCCTTGACATCGACTGTACCGTCTTCTAGTACACCTAAATAGTTCTTTTTCAAATCACTAAATACCACATAACGGTATCGCTTATCTATTTCTAGATCAACTCCTAATTCAGATTTGGCCCAATTAGATATTGTATTAAGACTATCAGGACTCGGATTTTTTAAAAATAGGGAGTCAGTATCGCCATATATTACTTTAATATCATTTTCATCACACTTGTTGATTGTCCGGGTAGTCGTTGTTCTGCCGATGGCAGCGGTAGCTTCTGCTACAGGTAGGCAATATAGCGGAAATATCTCCGCTCCCATAACTCCATAGGTAGCATTTAAAATAACCTTAATTGCTTGACTTACAACCCCATAAAGCTGTTTATCATCTCTACCAAGGCTGGCATCTTTAGATAGATGTTTATAATAATTGACACGTAAATCACGCAAAGTTCCGATCAGAATTGAAGTCATGCCCCTCTTTTTTCTGCAAATCCAATGAGTTGTCCCCTCGATATGATTTAGGGGATCATCTTTGCATTCTGCGTGAGGACAATTCACCGTTTCATATGACAAATTGTGTACCTTTATTATGCTAGGATACAAACTTGCAAAATCTACCACAACTACGTTAAAGTGTATTCCGAGATGGGGTTCAACGACCAATCCACCACGGTATTTTTTCTCTTTAATTATTGCAGTCGTCGATGAAGTACCTTTCTGAAGTAACTCATCTCGTCTAGGTATCAGTATGTTCTGTTGTCGATGTTCAAAAAACATTAAAGAACGGATCCACTGATTCACTCCGAACCTAGTAATATCCTCGATAGACATTCTTGAGATTCTAGAAATTATTATTATTAGTTTCATGAGTAAGCTATCATTAAAGGAGCTCAATCTGAAAGTAAGGTCAGCATCCTTAAGGCAATATTCTGCTAGTTTTTCTAACGAAAGATCGCTAATGCTTCCCTCAAATTCAATTTTCGTATCCTCCAAAAGCGCCTCACATATGGCTCTCAAAGTGAATTCAGAATATTTATGACTAAAAGCATAATTCTGAACGGATTTATTCTGAAATGTCCTAAAGAGATCGATATGAATTCCTGATTTTATGGTGACCGGATCTGCTTGTATACCTCTTTTTGTGAATGATTCTCTTTTTACTATTATAGGTACCAGGTCTTTATCAATTGGTGTACTATTGATAGGATCAATCTCAGGATCCTGAGACCTTGCATATAAATATGGCATGTCGAAATCATCGCCGTTATATGTGAGAACGACTGGATATTTTTTAAGTACATCAAAAACTGACAAAAGCATTTCCTTTTCCGAGTTACAAAGTATTATGCTGGGGCTTAGCGTTGTAGAATCTATACTCTCATCCCTTTTGAGAACAAAAACTTTTTGGAATCCGTCAGATGAGGATAGGCCAATTGCAGTTATAATTCTATCATGGTCACGTGCAGTGGGCATTCGTCCCTCCTCAGAATCAACTTCAATGTCTATGGCTATTCTCTTAATATCAGGTATAGGCTGATTCAGCAAGCGTGACCATTTAAGCAAAAACTTGTCATATTCATTGCTATTGAAATTATTCTGGAATTTATTAGAGGTAAACAAGTTTTCTAGATATTGATCTACCTTTTTTGGTATTGGAAATTCATGAAATATCAAGTCGTTGCCGATTCTTTTATAAAAAGCCCCCGGAATTAATCCTAAATCGTAGAGATAACTTTCATGATATTTTATGTCTGCTTCCCAAGAAGTAACTTTTTCCCTAAAGCTCATATCCGTACCACCAATTGACAATGGGTCAGGTGCCAAAACTTTGAGTATCCCTATTTCTTCATCTACAATATCATCCACCTTTTTTACTTCTTGGATTTGGAATCTGGTTGGATTTTGATCTATTACGCTCTTTGCTTCAACTTCAAATTTCTTTTTGACAAAACAGTATGGTTGATGTTTTTTTGAGTTAGTACTATGTACAAAAGACTCGCTCCAAAAATAAACTTGTGAGTCAGAGGGATTGTAAAACTTTAGGAAAACAGATCTTTTTTCTCCTACATAAAAGGATGAAAGAAGCAAGGACGGTATATCTTCAGGTAATTTTTTTGAATAATATTCATCTTTTTTTTCTGATGCCAAATTTACTTGCTGCACTATTGTTTATTTTATTCTACCTTTTAAAAATTAATTAGTTAGATGTCAAGTAGGATGCTTAAATGTACCGATAAAGATTTGGATTCTTGAAGTACGGAGAAGATTAGGATAAGAACTAATTTGACTTTTAAACAATTATCAGTTTTTTTGTTAGAAGTTTCATAAAAGCCACTATTAATCCAGATCTTAAAATAATGTCTGATTCTACGAATTCATTTTCAATAGTAATAGCGATATGAAGCTGAATTTAATAATTCATTTTGAGAAAAGGTATTGAATTGATAGACGGTAAATCTACTTTTCGCTTTTTATCTACAATAATATTTCCTTTATCTTATGGTAGCAAGACACCTGTTCACTCATTTTACTACATATCAAGATAATGTGGAATATAATATAACTTGTAAATTGAATTTTTTTAGATGTGCATAACCCTAAAGTTAATATTATCAATTAGCTAAATACTTGTGAACGCATCCAAGACAAAAGGCGGCGTCGGTAATGAAGTTGGCTAGTGCCATAATGTGATTTACAGACCTCCAGGTGCGCTCTTTACAATAATCACAGAATCAGAGTATTTCAATATGAAATCGATCTGAGAAGGATTGAGGATTAAAATACATCTAATTAGATTCATCACAATGTATGGGGAGATTCGATCAAAAAATCAGTGCTGACCTGATAGATTGAATCTGACATGGGAATGATCAGATAGATGATATCGAAGTATAGATCACTATAATGCTATTATAATTGCATTAAAGATGATCCTATAGAACAAATCTAGC
>DATEIH010000272.1:0-9713 GCA_035279165.1 Candidatus Nitrosocosmicus sp.
ACACCATCCAAATCAGGGGAAGTTATTTTTAATCCCGCAGCAGAAATTACCGTATTTACATGACGAAATTTATCCCGGGGATCGCGCATTTCATCTAGTGGCTTTGGTAGAAGTAACGATTTAATCCTAGTCACTATAACAGAATTGCGTTTTGCGACCACTACTGAATCACCTTGCTTTATGATACCGTCCAAAAGAATGACATTAGCAGAAGGTCCTAATCCGACTTCTTCATTTACTTCTAGTATAATTCCTTTAGCGGATCCTTCATGTCTTTCTAATTTTTTTATCATGAATTGTTGAGCCAATCCTACCAGGACTGTCAAAAGCTCAGGAATACCAACACCACTTGATGCACTAACTGGGACTAAAGCGACTTCTTTAGTAAAATCCTTAACACGCCAAAAAGCCTCCGAATTGAATCCTAATTGTGAAAGAGAACCCAATACACCATATGTTTTATTATCAAGATCGACCTGAACTTCCTTCGGCTGAACCTTAATCTCTTCGGTAATGAAATTGGTAATTCCTTTTTTCCAGCCCGTAATACGGTCGACTTTGTTTATCGCAACTACAAAAGGTACTTTTCTATTCTTTAAAATGTTTATACTTTCTATAGTCTGAGGTTCAAATCCCTTATTAACATCGACTACAACAATTGCTATATCTGCAGCTGATCCCCCCCTTAATCTTAAATTTGCAAAAACCTCATGTCCAGGGGTATCAATAACTAGTAATCCAGGAATAGCATGATCATGTGATAATAATTTCTTAAATAACGGACCTGTCAAACTCTGAATTATTTCTATTGGAAAAAAACTTGCCCCGATATGTTGAGTAATACCCCCAGCTTCTCGCGATTGAACGAATGTTCCCCTCATCTTATCTAGTAACGAGGTTTTACCAGAGTCTACATGACCTAGAACTACTACTACAGGCTGACGTAGATGCACTTATAAAAATACTACTGATGACTCTTTTATGAAGCTTTCATGCGAATCGGAAGCATGAATAATATTATCAGTTATTCCCAGACCAAAATCGCCTCTTATTGTTCCAGGGGCAGCATCGAATGATTTTGTAAGGCCAATCATTATCCTAACCGTGCTGACGGCATTATTTCCTTCCAAAATACATGCAACTACGGTCCCAGAGCAAACAAATGAAACTAGTTCCTTAAAAAAAGGTTTGCTTCTATGAATTGAATAAAAATCTTGAGCTTTTTCATCTGTAAAATCATAGGTCTTTAGTTGTTTGATGTTAAAGCCCTTTTCCTCAAAACGTTGAATTATTTTTCCTACCAATTTTCGTTTAAATGCATCTGGTTTAATAAGTATTAGAGTTTGTTCTACCCCCATTTTACTTTTGCTTCCTAATTCCACCTTTGATGTATTTATCAGTCCATTTAAATAATCGTGGATCACGTTTCAAATCGCGAAGATTCTTTTTACATTTTGATGAACAAGTCCATTGGATCGATCCATCATTTTTGACTAACATTATCCCTTTACCCGTATCAACATGCCTTCCACAAAAAAAACAGTTTCGCAATGATGCAACATTCTTACTCATTATTTAACCACCTGCAATAACTCCATATTTTAAGCATCACTTTATTTTTCTTGCCTCACGTTCTGTTTCTCTAAGCATTAAAATATCATTCATTCTAACTGGTCCCTTTACGTTTCGAGTTAAAATCCTGCCTTTGTCTTTTCCTTCAGATATCCTTACGCGAACTTGAATTACTTCTCCAGCGATACCAGTTCTGCCTACGATTTGAATTACTTCTGCAGGAATGACCTTTTCCTCAGTCTTGCTCATTTAATAAAATACACCTGTTTTACTCAGACTTGTTTTTTATGCTATCAATAGTATTTGTAATCTGGTCAAGAATTTGCTGAGATTCGCCAGGATCTATTATAGTTGCAGCAGCAGAGCCAACATCAATTCCTAACGCACCACCCAAGTCTTTCTTACTAGGAACGAAAACATATTTAGATGAACGTTCATCGCACAAAATTGGCAAATGTGCTACAACCTCTGGTGGTTCAACATCTTCTGCGATGACAACTAATTTGCTGATTCCTCTTTCTATTGCTTTTGTAGTTTCATTTGTTCCTTTTCTAACTTTACCACTCTGTTTTGCAAGTCTTACTGCCTCATATACTGCACTAACCAGATCTTTAGGTATCTCAAATTTTACATAATATGGTTTACTCATAATTTACAATCACCCATTGGGATCATTTCCACTCTTTCTTATGATAAAAAAGAGTATTAAAAATGTTATCATATATCAATCAGCAGGGTTCAAAATCTTATTTATTAAATTAAGGTATTCTTTTACCTTTGATTCTAGCAAACTTTTATCATTGGATTCGCCATAGATTCGAATCAGAGGTTCTGTGCCGCTAGGTCTGAACATTATCCACGACTCGGCATCAAACCATATTTTTACTCCATCGATCCTTTCTATCTTGAATACAGATCCATGTGCAGCACATACATCCAAAACATGTTGCATGTCATCGTTGCTAGACAAATTCAAGCTAGATTTGTATTGAAATGTATTATCGAACATAGAGAAAATATCTGATAGTGACGATTTTTTATCTGTTAGCTTGTCAACGCTATTTGTGATTTGTCCCTGTTTTTCCTGCTTATAATAGCTCATCATTTCTAAAACCAAAGCTGTGGTGATCGCTCCATCACGAACTAAATTCAAAGGTCCATAAAAAAAACCTCCATTTTCTTCAAATCCGATAAGAGAATTAGTATTTTTCATGCCATAAGAAACCTCAACGCTTCCGACCTTAGTAAAATAAACATCCTTCTTAACCAACTCACCAATTTTTGAAATAACCAATGAAGAATTAACAGGGCATACGATTGTCGTATCCACTTTCTTATTTCTAATTAAATGATAAGACAGAATTGATCCTGTTTTATCTCCCCAATGGATTATTCCCTTTTCATCGCAAAAAATACTTCTGTCCCCATCCCCATCGTATGCAACACCCAAATCAGAGCTTGTCTTTTTTACCAGTTCAGTAAGACTAGATAAATTATCCATTTTCGGCTCGGAGCCCCTTGCAGAAAAATTTGGATCAATATAGCCATTCATGATTAGCACTTCACATCCTAATTTTCTTCCTATCAAAGGAGCTACTAACGATTGGACCCCGTTACCACAATCCATGATAATCTTCAGATTTGATCGTCTAACAATATCAATATCTATAAAAGATAGCACCCTGTCGATATATTGTCCCAAAACATCCAATTTGAATAAGTTCCCAAACGAACCAGAATCCCCTCTCATGAACCTTTTTTCATAATATATGGACTCAATTTTTA
The DNA here is from genome assembly GCA_035279165.1 of Candidatus Nitrosocosmicus sp. GTDB lineage: Archaea > Thermoproteota > Nitrososphaeria > Nitrososphaerales > Nitrososphaeraceae > Nitrosocosmicus. The sequence continues at coordinate 3,358 of DATEIH010000272.1, forward strand.
TTTCATCATCTCTAGACAGCTCAAATCCATGGGTTGAAATTGGTTTTATCCCGTTATACTCCTTAGGATTATGTGATGCTGTAATCATAATTCCACCAGAAGTTCTCAAATTTTTGACAGTGAATTGTAGACAAGGTGTAGGTGTCATGCCCATCGTATATACATCGATACCCATTGACATTAACACAGCCGATATAATTTTTTGAATTGCAAAACTAGAAGAACGACCATCATATCCCAACACTATTGGCCCCTTCTCAAAAAAACGACCTATAGAAAAAGTGATATCTATTAAAAACTCAATTGACAGATCTTTTCCAAATATCCCCCTTATGCCATTTGTCCCAAATAGTTTTTTTTCCGTCAAAACATCTCCCTAGTTAAATCAATATTTATGCCATCCTAATAATTATTTAAACGATAAGGGGATGAATAATCCGTCTGGTAGGAAAGATCATCGAACAAAGAATTTAACATGAAATGTATTAACAATAGATAAATTTGGCTTTAATGTAGTCCAAGGTAATGCGGGGGTTGCCAAGCCCGGTCAACGGCGCAGGTCAGTAATTGTGCGAGGCTTAGAATGAGCTTGGAAGTTTCCTACAACCCTGTTCCTTAGGGATTCGTGGGTTCGAATCCCACCTCCCGCATTTATGAACTAATTTGAATTACAAATCCAATAAGAGTTGAAAATTCCCTAATTATCGTTTGAAAAGCTTAAATAACATTCTGATTTTATGAAACAGGTTGATAGATCCACACAGTTGGAGAAGAATTTTCAAACATCACGATGATGTTTTGTGCTTTAATAGAGGATAGATATATGAGGCAACAGCAAAAAAGGATACAAAAGCCAAGAATTATGAAACAAACTAAAGAATTTGACTATAATAAACCAATTTCAAAATGCAATGTATGTTATACTTTATGCGGGTGGCATTGCTATGAATGTGAAACTGATTTTTGTCAAGATCATTTTGTACAACATAAGGAAAAAGGATTGTGTAAAAGAGTTATACAATAGATATTTCAATAATAAAGAAAATTACATACAATGTTAGAATTCAGATCTTGAATAGCGACCTCTTTTTTCAATTTCACTTACTGTTTTAAATACTTTTGATGTTATACTACCACATATTTTCTCATATCCATTATAGAAATTTCTAAAAGATATGTCAAAATCATCGACGTGGAAGCTGGTCAATATTTCCTTAAATAACCGGATATCTGCAGCTTTATCTTCATATCGTTCAGAAAAGAAAGACAATCCAAAATCGATTGCAATAATGGCTCCATTTGAGGATATAATAAAATTGGATGTGGTAATATCTCCATGAATTATGTTATTACAATGAAGGGTTCCAACGATTTCCCCAATATATACACATAGATCGGGGAAAAAAAAGTCTTTGACCGTTTTTCCTTCAATGTATTCCATTATAATTTCAAAATTTTTTATGTCAAGAAAATAAATGAAAGGAGTATTGATGCCAAAAAACTTTACTTGGGATAATATATCAGCTTCATGAATTGTTCGCCGTTTCCTCAATGGAATATCGATAGAAGGGTTACGATATGTTTTAGCAATTCGAACCTTTGAAATAGCATTAACACCATGCCAATTAATGAGGTACAGTTCTGATTCAGCACCTTTTTTTAATAATATTCTATCGTTTGTCAATAGATAATTTTAGTAATACGTTATTACTTTAAAAATTATGGACAAAACATCATCTTCATCAAATAAAGAAAAAAATGTTCTATTCGAAGACTGTTCAGAAGATACTTTGAAGAGTGGAATTCTTACTTTAACAAATAGAAAACTCGCCTTTGAAAAAACCAAAGGTCGAATAGCAACTTTATCTAAAGAATTACTTGGTGAAAAAATAGAATTTGAATTAAAGGATATTGCACAGGCAAGATCTGAAGGAAGAATTATCAAAAAATTAGTAATAGAACTAAACAATAGTAACAAAACTTACAAGTTTGGAGTGATGAATCCCGGGAACTGGGTTAAAGAAATTAAATTACAGATCGAAGATCAAAATAAAGGTAGTTCATGAAGTTATCTCCACGTAATATGTACGCTATCCAATCTCCAAGACTGGTAAACAGATGCATTTTCGGGTTTAACACTACTAGATGGACAATTTAAATACATCTGAGCACCAGTCCATGCTATCTGTGTGCCGTTATCCCCACAAAACCGCTGTGGACAAGAATTAAAATTAGAACTATGTATATCACAGGCGGTTTCAAGCATGTTAGACAATCTCTTATTCGCTGAAACACCCCCAACAATTAGAAATTCCTTATTTCCAGTAAAGGCTAGTGCACGTTCGACCGCCTCTACAATGATAGAAAATGCTGTTTCTTGTAATGAAAAACATATATCATGTATATCATTATCGTTGTCATTTAGCAAAGTTTTAACTGCACTAAGTAATCCCGAAAATGATACATCATTCCCTTTAATAATATAGGGCAGTGGGTATATCTTTCGACTCTTTGATAAATAAGATACCTCTTCGATCTTATTTCCACATGGGGATGAAAAGCCCATTTTTCTTCCCACTTGATCAAAAAGTTGTCCTAGTGTAATATCCAAAGTTTCCCCAAATATTCTCCATTTATTCTTATAGTAAATAAGTAACATAGTATGTCCTCCAGAAACCAATAATGTTAATGGACTTTCAGATCCAGTAAGTTTGATTCCTAATTCTATATGACCCACTGCATGGTTTACAGGAATTAGAGGTATATTATGAAAAGAAGCCAATGATCTAGAAACAACAGCGCCTATTCGTAAACAAGGCCCCAATCCTGGACCAGCAGAATAAGAAACAATATCAATGTCCTTAATACCGACTCCAGCATCTTCTAGACATTTTTTTAAGATTTCGGTAGCTACCATGGTATGATGTTTAGATGCATCCCTAGGATGAATACCCCATCCTGCTGATGCTTTATAAATGTCCCTTACTTCTGACAAAATAAACTCGCTTTCTATATTGCCAGTATCACTTTTTTTGTCAACCTCTATTATAGAACATCCGAACGTATGAGCGGTGCTTTCAATTCCTAAACATAACATAACATGCATTAATTCCTACTCATTGTAGATACTATCTTAATTATATCGCCATTTTTCAGCTTATGCTCAGCACCAATACGTTGTTTTGTTCTTGCATCGATAGCATAGAGAAATCCTTTTCCCAAGTCATTGTGAATCAAATATGCCAAATCTCTGGCGGTGGAGTCATTAGAAATTATTCTTGAATCAGGAAAGACATTCCCCTTTTTGTCTGTAAATTTATATTCGTCCTCCACTGGATAAACTACAATATTTTGTAATATTTCAAAACATGCATGATTTATTACTTGCTGAATCCCTGTCGAACCGAACCTGTGTAATATACCAGATACAACCTCCAAGGCCTCATTCTGTTTGTTAGTAAGTGTTTCAGATTGCTTGATTTTGAAACTCGAATCCCCTGGCAAATAATAAATGAGATTTTTATGAGAAGCTCTCCTTAACAACAATTCAGCCTCGCATACAGTAGGAAAAAACGGCCTCTTTAAATTCTTCAATTTTTCAATATTGATATCTGATGATGAGATATCGGCTTTGTTAGCTGCTAAAATAATTGGTTTGGAGCGTATTCGTATTTGTTTGCTCAATGTGAGCAAATCCTCTTTAGTCCATTCGCTTGGCTTTTTGATCAAATTTATATGGTCCAAAGAATTTCTGATTAATTGTTCGCTAATTGATAGACCAGAAAGTCTATTAGACAATACAGTTTCTATTCTATGTTTTAGATTCTCACTTTCTCTTATTATCTTGTCCCAATCTCTCAGAATTAATGAATGTATCCAAAGATCAAACTCATCTTCTATGAACTCCAAATCAAAAAGCGGATTACCTTCGCCAGGATTAACTGGTCTGCCTTCTTCGTCGGTAGATCCTGAGATATCTATTACGTGGACTAGAACGTCAGCCTGACGAGCGTCATCTAAAAATTTATTGCCTAAACCTCTTCCCGAGTGTGCACCTGGAACGAGTCCTGCTACATCTATCAGTTTTATTGGGATATATCTTATTCCGTTAATACACTTAGAAGTAATGGGATTATCCAAAACATCCATCTCTTTACAAACACAATTTACTCTTACAAATGCAACACCGATATTCGGATTAATAGTAGTAAACGGAAAATTGGCAATTGGTATTGATGAATCTGTAGCTGCATTAAAGAATGTTGATTTACCAACATTTGCTTTACCCAATAAGCCAATTATCAATTCTAAAAGATTAGTTAACAATGGAATATATATTTACGTTAGTATTTTCGACCAAAATGATTAGAGAATGTATAAATGTATAAATGTATAAATGTATAAATATCAAAATTTTTATCGTTCTAACGATAAAGCAAATCTGGATTTTAATGGGTGGAATAGTTGCAGTGTGCGTACTGGATGAGAACATCAATAACGAAAAGATAATATATCAAGTATTTCGCGGGATGCAGTTACTCCAACATCGTGGAAAGGCAGTTTGGAAAATTAGTTCAGGTAAATTTGAGGCCGGTGGATATGGCTCGTTGCCTACATTTGATACCATACATGAGAAAATTGTAAAGCAGCTGAATCATCCAATGCAAACGACGGTTGGGCATCTTTCAAAAAAAAAGCCAAAGTCCAAAAGAATTGAGAAAATAAATTTTGCTCTTGATGGATTTTTTATAGATTTAGATAAATTAACAACACATCCTTTAATAAGAAACAGAAATTCCGAACCATTAAAACAAATTCATTACATTTTCAAAGAACTGCTACTGGCACAAAAAGATCCTTATAAAGCAGCTGAATTTTTGGACAGGCATTTAAGGGGTAATTATGTAATAAACATTAACAATGAAATCTATGTTTTTAGAAATAGTACGGGATTTAAACCCCTCTTTCTGGGATGGGATGAAAATGAATTATTTTTTATGGTTACTTCCGAGAACTACCTAGAGAGTTTTTTCCACTTAAAATTAAAAGGAATAAATCCGGGACAGCTAATTCGTTTAAGTCCCAAGTATGGTATGGATATCCTGACACAACTGGATAAAAATAGAATCTTAATGGATCCATTCGAATTTATTCGCGAATCACATGTATCAAGTATTTTTGATAACAGGAGCATTTATTCTATAAGAAAGAATATTGGAAATATTCAGGCCCAGTATCTATCAAACAAAAACATAGACGCAGACATGATCTTTGCGGAACCAGATTATACTAGACCAATGGCTCTAGGCTTAAACACAGGATTCAAAAACAATGGAAAAAAATTTGAAATGGTTGAAGGTATAATAAAAGACAGATATGATGATTCAGACCCAATGATTGATTATTCGGAACAGGTAAGTAAGAATAAATTACTATCCAATGGTAAAACACTTAAGTTCATTATTACTCCAGTTACCCACAATAATAACATTCTATCAGTTCAGGGTACGATCCAAACCGGAGGCACCATAATTGAAACAGTCTTCTATTTAAGAAAAGCAAGTGCTCATAAAATTGATATAGTAGTTAGCTACGTTCCCACCATTGATGGCCGCCAGGTTGGATTATATACTCAACAAAAGGATCTTATTGGAAGAAAATATGTTGGCAAGATATCATATATAGATGATCTGAATAAGAAGATAGCATCAGAATTAGGAGCTGATTCAGTATTTTATAACTCTCCGGAGATTTTGGCGAAAGGCATTGGGGTTCATGAAAGTCAGCTATGGTTTCCCGAATGGATACGATTTTTGGACTATAAATAGGCAGACAATAATATACCCCACATGGAGAACTTTAACATTAAATTAGTTATTATAGTGTTTCAATACTGTTGAGATTAAATAGAAGGAAAGTTATTCTAGAGAACAAATTTGTAATCGAAGGGAGGACAGTAATAAAGCTTGAGCTTAGAGAATACAAATTAAGTGACATCGATAATGACGAAGCATGTTCAATAATGATTTATTTGAAAACAGATCTGGAAGACATAGAATTAGATTACTTGGGAAAACCAACTTTGGATAGAGATAAGTTCGAAGAAAGTTTCAACTTCCTTTGTAATCATAGCGGACTATCATCGGCCTTAAATAGATTATTTATAGAGTTGGATAGTAGAATAAGATAAAATTGAAGGTCAATCGTTATATATCATACCAAGTCAATTAGCTCATTCAATTTGCTTATTCTTGTATAAGATGCTAAAGATTTATTCCAAGGCTGATCAAAAATTATTATCTGTTTAGGAGTAACAACTTCCTTCGCATTGATCGGAGAATCATCGACCAATAGAA
>DATEIH010000273.1:0-2217 GCA_035279165.1 Candidatus Nitrosocosmicus sp.
TTTCTGGTCGAGTAATTGCGATACTCACAATGATTTTGTCATGATGTCTCATGAATTAAACTAAATTTGGAGTCTATGAAGAGAAGCGATCATGTATAGCTTATTTAAATTGATTTAGTTGAACTTTTTGATTATATTATAGTACGGGGAAGCTTTATGCCTCTCTATACACTTTTGACAAATCGATTTATCGCCGTATTTTTTGTGACAAGGGCAATCGCATATCAAATTTATGTTGGATCCCAACTAATATTGTATGAGAATTTGATAGAACATATAAATCGTTTTATGCAGTTTGTATGAATTTCAAAAATGAACGATAGTCCCAGTCGCAAACCTGTTTCCGTCTATTTATTAGGATATTATCAATCTACAAATAGTATTAATGGCATAAAGATTCCATATATAACTAACTCTTTTTTTTGGCAAAAGGTTATCAGAATTACTATATAGTATAAGTACTTTTTGTATATGACTGAAACTTTGACAGAATCAATGCATTCTCTTATCTCTAGGTCTGTTATTACTTCTATATCTTGTAAGAAATTTTTGGCTTTTGATGGTATATCATCTAACAATCTTTTGCTGAAAGATCACGCAGGAAAAGTGTTGCTTAATTGCAAGAATGTTAATGTCTTAAAAGGCAAAGTAGATGGGATAGGTATTTCCTTTGCTGTAACCAAAAATCTAGATGAGTATCAGTATCTTTTATGTAAATACATTCCCACATTGCCTGATTATAACATTTTCAAGTTAAAATTTCAGAAGGTGAGGTTACTTATTATATTGTTCATAAATAAAATGGTTGAGATATTACTTGAACCTAAAATAGACACCAAAGCCTTAACTGACCTGAATAAACAAGGCAAATCTATTCTCATTGAGGCTTCTGAATTAACACAAGAATTCCGTGACCGAGATAAGGAAGATGATGTTAAATATGTCTTCAATAGAAAAAAAATTGATACTATAAACCTCAAAATGGATTATTTCATCAAATTTGATACCACTGAAGTCGAAACTAATAGGATCTTGTTGTCCATTTATGGACATGATATAGAAGATTCAACAATTGAGTGATCTCTCTATTTATCTTTAAAGAATTCAAGGACTTCTTGGCTGTGACCTTTCGGTTTGACACTTGAATATATTTTGACGAATCTTCCACTTTTGTCAACCAGAAAGGTTGACCTCGTAACACCATAGTATTCCTTACCCATAAATTTTTTGAGCCCGTAGACCCCATAACCCTTCGAGATTTCATTATTGACATCAGCTGCAAGCATATAGGGGATATTCATTTTTTCCCTGAATTTTGTATGAGAATCATTTGAATCAGGACTGATTCCAATTATTTCGATCCCCACTTGTTCAAATTTAGAGTAGTCTCTAGTAAATTCCTCAGCCTCTATAGTACACCCAGGTGTAAAATCTTTTGGATAAAAATAAATAACTATCTTTTTTTGTTTTAACAGATCTGCCAGCTTAAATTTATTACCTTTTGAGTCTTGATATTCAAAATCGAAAGGGATATCGCCCTCTTTAACTTCCATCAGATCGCCGTCTTTTTGATTTGTCATACAGTAGTATTAACATGCGATAGAATACATGTTTGTTTTCATTCTATATTTCTGATTATCGTGAATGTCACGAGATATTGCTTCTCATTGGAATTTGTCCCACCAAGCATTTACAGTATTATTACCTTTAGCTATGTACCAACCTTCCTAATACGATGAGATCTAAGTAGAATGTAATATGAATCAAATTAGGCCTTTTTAGGTGGAGTTTGATGAGACCGAAACTCGTCAATATTCTACTAATTCTTATATTTTTTAGCGTTCACAGACTAAAAAGATATAAACTATGGCTACGATCCCTTCTTTTTATCAAAAAAATCGATAAATTCCAAAATAAATCTCGATAGGGTCGCTAGGTGATTAAATGTTCTATTGTGCCATTCGCGATCTCATTATAAAGGAAGCTGCGAACTATTGTTATATAAAGCAGTTTGCGTATATGTAGTAATATATTTGGCTAATTAATTACAAATTGGTGTCTCTCGTATCTCGCTTTTATAACTACTAAAATAAAAGGCTGACAAATTGACTATGATTATTCTATATTCATAAATGCTTAAGAAGCACACCCCTCTGTTGCAGATAGGCTGGTGTTTTGGCAAGGCTATGATGAAAGATTGCCCTTGGTATGCAGATG
>DATEIH010000274.1:0-4582 GCA_035279165.1 Candidatus Nitrosocosmicus sp.
AGCGAATCATTATCATATGAAGTGGAACCATTTGGAATTCGAATCATTTTAATCGAACCTGGTATGATAAAGACAGACTTTTCTAATGCTTCGGTCATGGCCAAAAAATCAACTGATCCAAATTCGCCTTATATGTCGTTAATGAAAAGCATGGAAAAAGGAATAAAACGATTACATGAAAATGCATCTTCTCCACAATTGGTAGCTAATATAACATATGACGCGATAACATCTGATGAACCAAAAATGAGGTATTTGGCGGGTAAGGATGTCGAACAATGGGTAGAAGCTAAAAAGAAAATGTCAGATGAGGAGTTTCATCATATGATAAAACAGATATAAACCTTTTAAAGGAGTAATAACCATATCTAAATTTTTTAGTATACGTTGATTACCATTAGATACATCAGATAATTTCTTTAGATTCAAATCACTCTTACCCTTATCTATCTTTGTAATGAGACTCTACTATCGCAAGGAACATTATCCAATGACAAACAACTATATATTTTCATACAAGTGGTTCTTGAAAAGTGCAAAAAAAGGTGATAGAACTAATCAATATGATAAAGATAATAGAAATAATTAAGAGGATAAACATGTAACAGCTATAAAGTAGGGTTTCAATTCAAGAGATTCATTCACAAGAGCAGTTGAAGCTATCATCTCCGATAGGATCATGATTGCCATCAAGAAAATATTGTTTAATTTATTTTATAATATATTTTATTAGGTGTTATTACCATAATAAAGTATGATCTTAAAATCGGTCGATTAGAAAAAGCATGATGAATTTCTGAAATAACTCGTAATAACGTACCTGAAATATCTAATCATTAGTTGAAATGAATCTAAAGGACGTAAAACTTATCTCAAGTAGAGATCTGGTTTGTACCTTCAATTCGAATATTCATTGCTATTACATGATAGTATCTGATTAGTTGTTCTCACTTTGCCAATCCTTAACTACTTGTTTTATTGCTCCACTATCATATACAGTTTGATTGTCAATACTGTCTCTATATCCCATGTATCCCATATGATTATCTCCGTTTTTAGAAATTGTACAAGTATGAGTAACAGGGTATGGTATATCACATATGCCATCTTTATCCGAATCGGTATCAACAATGATTAGAGATGATACATCGGTTTCATCAAAATTAGATGGTACACCAATGGTAGATGCAGCTCCGTATGCTCCAAGGGCATTATGACCTTCACTTAATTCATAAGGGCTTTTTACTAAACCACACATCCAACAGAATGGATTTATCTCACCTGCTAACGTGTTATCTTCGGGATTAAACAAATTAGACAAATATCCTACTTCGGATTGAATAGCCTCTCCAGAACAGGGTAGATAAGGTATATAAGAAATACAATCATTCGGGTTTATTGAGATTTGGTCATTGTTAACCGGGGCACCCATCAGATGTACTGATGTTATTTCTTTCGAAGTATTGTTACCATTTTGTATATTGATGTTATCATAAATCCATTGCAGAGCCGATAGTGTTACTCTTGAACCAAGTGAATGTGCAATAATCCTTATCTTATCTTCGGGACACTCTGTTTTATAATCAGAAATAAATTTGCCTAATATTGGACCATTTTCATTAGATATTTTTTTTGCTATCATCCATCCGTGATAAGATAATGTGACGTTATCAAGAGAGAAGGCAGTATTTGAATCCCAACTAAATCCTATCAGCGGAATACTATAACCCGAGCTTCGTAATGATTGGTTTACTCTATCAGTTTGCTCTTCTGCTTGTAAATCACTGGTCCATATACCGTGAACATAGAGTGCTAGTTCTCCTGGGCAATTGTTAATATTTAGAATTGAAAGAGCCGAAGGTAAATCTACCTGCTGAGTTTCATTCCCATTGGTTAGATCAAATGATCCGCGGGAAGATGCAATAAAAGGATATAATTGTGCATGTGCATTACCTACAGGATACGCATTTATTAATAAGAAAACTGCAGATAAAACAAATACAGTAATAATTGAGAATAATATTTGCCTCTCGTAATTTTGTGCATGATTTATTAAATTAAGGCCACTCCAGAATCTGAGCTTGTTATTGTCAATATTTGATTTGTTTACCATTTTTATACATTATCAACTCTACTATGTAGTATATCCTATCTCAACTCTACTATGTAATATAATCTATAGCAACTGATTAGACTAGGATGATGAAACATCCCATTCCTTATATCGTCGATATCAATTAGGAATTATTGTTAAAAAAGAATTATGTCCACTGATAATTTGACATTTTCTCAAGCTTTGATATTTTCGATAGTCTCCAGCTCTATAAGGATAATGATCCTCAAAGGACAAGTGATTCTCAGACCCTGGTTTCACAATCTTTCTGTATGCAACAAAAGCTGACTAAGTAGATCCTCATAATATATTGTTGATAACTAATTTACTTTAGTTTGGGATAAGTCTTCTTTCCGCATCTCAATGGTTTACCAGTCTAGGATCTATCACACTGTATGTTCTAACAGATTTATAGACATAGCTTGAGGCTCATTCTGTGCTTTGGCATTCCCATGTCAACTCAGTTGAACATTCTAATTTAATAAAAATTCATATTCTTCTAGTAACCGCTCAAACTTAAGATCGGTTCCGTTAATATTAAACTCTATAAAGTCAATGTAAAGTAATATTGAGACTTTTTACGACATTATTTCTAAACCAAGCTCCTTGCTCGTAATATTGTAAGGAGTCTCGTTAGAAACCATTAGTGATAATGGTAGAAACTATCTCATCTATTAAAATTGATCACCAAAATATTATTGTCAAGTACAAAAAAAATTAGCTTTTAATCAGAGAAGCAACAGCTTTGACCATTAACATTTTTATCCATGAAATGGCTCAAATTTAAAATTTGAAATATATTTATGATGATAATTTTTCTAAAAGAAATTCTGCAGATTTCTTCAATGCCTTTATTTGATTATTGTATTTAGTAAAGCCATGTCCTTCGTCTTCAAAAATCATGTATTCTATGTCCATTCCCTTTTCTCTTAGCCTTTCAACTATTTGATCAGATTCGCTTTTAACTACTCGGGGATCATTTGCTCCTTGTATCACCAACAAACTAGTCAATGGATTAATATTGTCTACAAAAGTAGTAGGAGACCTCTCCTTAAGAAAGATTTCTTCTTTGTCTGGATTGCCTACCAGCTCAATGGTTAGACTTTTCCAATGTTCAGGTACTGTGTTAATAAATGTTACGAGATTACTTGGACCGACAATGTCTACTGCAGCTCTAACTCCATATTGGGGTAACCGAGTTATACAACTTAATGTTGCAAATCCTCCATAACTAGCACCAAATAGCCCTATCCTTTTAGGATCGATCCAATCCTGAGATGTAAGCCATTTTATTGCATATTCTAGATCCCTTAGTTCATTACCACCCCAATCATGATATATTTTTTTTTCAAAACTCTTGCCATACCCGGTACTTCCTCTAAAGTTGGGTGCAATCACTGTTAATCCATTATAAGAAAGATATTGATAAAGCCCGGAATAATCATAGTATGGTCTTTCTTGAGCTGTTGGACCACCATGAATTGACAAGATAGCGCCATGTTTTACATTCTCCTTTTCATTTATTTTTTTGAAATTCGTGTTATTAGGAACATATATGAATGCAGAAATTTCCATTTCATCAAAACTTTTGTATTTTATTAACTGTGGCTTGACTAGTATATCCTCGGATAAATTTCCATATAGAGATGTAGTAACGCGCTTACAATTACCGTCCTTTTCATTCTTATAGAGATCTATCAAATAAATATTGGTTGGAGAAGTAGGTGTATCCATCATGATGCCTATTTTTTTTCCATTTGAAGATAATTTGAGGTCTTCAATAACGCCGTTTAAAGGAATAATCTTATTCTTATTCTTAATGGTTGGAGTAATTTCCATAATTTCTTGATTCACCATGTCTTTCTTGTACAATTTACTATAACCATCTACATTTTCTGTCCATACGAGCAGTTTTCCATCTAAACTAATATCTATTAATTCTATATCATAAGGAGAAGTTACTATCCACTCCAATTTTGAAGTATCAATATTGTAGAATGCAAGACCCATGAACTCCTTTTTTAAGTCGGATAAAAGATAAAAGCCATTTTGATTAACAGACCAGGGTCCAACAATAAATTTGCATTTTTGTTCATATTCTAAATTAATTTTTTCCATACTTGTACTTTCTATATCGAGAACCCATATAGCATAATCAGTTAAAGTTACTAATTGAGAACAGTTTAATTTCTTATTATTTGGAGACCAGTAGCCTGGAATATACCAGCCTTTCCTATCTGTAATGCAAAAGTCCTTGTTTTCACAACTCATGTTTCTTACATTTATAAGCATGTCAGAAGGATTGTTTCTATTCGATCCATAAGCAATGTATTTTCCATTATGACTGAAACATTCCGAACCCCATTCATGTCTTATCGTTAGATCCGAGGTTAGAGGTTCGTACCAGGAATTGAAAATATCATCAATTTTATATATCTGGAAATTTTCATCGCCCTGATAATCAGCAAA
>DATEIH010000275.1:0-4392 GCA_035279165.1 Candidatus Nitrosocosmicus sp.
TGGAAATGCGGATTCAGCTAGGATTGCCTTTACAAAGTTGGCTACCTATATGGGAATGTCGCCTGAGCAAATTGCTAGACAAGTTTTAGATATTTCTGTTTCAAAGATATCAGATTATATAATTCCAATGGTAAAAGAATACAAATTATCTAAGAATAGAATAGTGGTTATAGGGGGGGGAGGAGGTGCTTCCGTTTTGGTACCACTTGTTGCTAAGAAACTCAGTTTTGAATACAAAAAAGCCGATTACGCTGATGTCATTTCATCTATAGGTGTGGCCACAGGAATGATTTATGAAGAAAAAGAGAAAACCATTAATAATCCTACTCCTGAAGATGTTACTCAATTAATAACGGAAATTAAAGATATAGCTATTAGAAAAAATGCATCTCCTGATTCACTATCCGTTCAATCGGAATATATAAGCGATCGTTCGGTTTTGAGGGTCACTGTTATTGGTAATGTTACTCTAGACTTGAATAATGTCGGCTCTAGAGAGCTAAAACAAGAGGAAGTAGTAGAGATTGCAAAAACCTTGTTTCATGATAATGGAGATATTATTTTAGAACATAAGCTAGGAAATTATTATATTTTTACGAATACCTATCAGAAAAAAAAATTATTCTTTAAAACAAGAATGCAATCTATATTGATATTAGATAAATTTGGCAGAGTGCGCCTCTCATTAGAAAATGGCAAATTGATGCATGGCTTTTCAACCAAAATGTCTGCAGATCTCCCATCAATTATCTCCAAATTTTCCTCAAATTCTGATCTATCTCCAAATGTTCAATTGGTTGATGGGTTTCAACTACTGGATTTTTCTAGCCTAAATGCGAACGAGCAAGTAATTCAAGCTATTAGAGAACAGTTGAATAAAATTGATTCTGAGGTTTTGTTAATTATTAAGCAATAATAGTTATTATGTTAATTGTACCTTCCTGAGTCTGGATGTTTCACGATCCCTGCCTGATTCTTTATTATGTTTTTCCACATGTATTCTTGTGAACATTGGTCTCAAATCTCAAATCTCAAATCGGATATGCATATCAGCTACATCAATCCAATTATGTATTAAAGAAATTAAAACATACTTAATATAAGATATTATTTATGGTTCAACACTTTTAAGATTCTCATATCATTTCAATCATGTCATGAAAGATGTAGTCGTATTGCCGGGACCTTCTTCAATTGAATTGGGGAGGTCTATTGCTTCGTGTTTAAATGTTGATCCTGTTGAAGTCGAATTACGCACTTTTTCTGATGGTGAAAGTAAAATAAGAATTAATGCGAATTTACTTAATAAAAAATGCATTGTTGTACAATCTACATATCCCCCAGTAGATTCACATTTCTTACAGACATTGATGTTGTTGTCATATTGTAATAACTCTGGTGCATCAGAAGTTATTCCGGTTATTCCTTACATGGGTTATGCTAGACAGGACAGAGCATTTCTGGAAGGAGAATTTGTGACTATGTCAATGATAGCAAAACTGTTTGAATATTTTGGAACTCATTATCTACTAACCGTTGATATACACAGTACTAAGGCATTATCTTATTTCAATTATGACATTTTTAATATATCTTCTATGCCCCTACTAGCAAAATATGCTATTAACAATTTTAATTTAACTGAACCTATTATTGTGTCACCAGACCTTGGCGGAGTTCCTAGAGCAAAAGAGTTTGCTGGAATTATGAATGCTTCTTTCCTAGGGTTAAGAAAAAATAGAGATAGATTCACTGGAAATATTACCATGGATGAAAAACTAGATATTAAAATTACAAATCGAGATATTGTGATCCTTGATGACATGGTATCTAGCGGAGGAACAATACTAAAGGCCGTGGATATATTGAGAAATAATGGTTGCGGCAAAGTCTTTGTTATGTGCGTTCATGCTCTGTCAGATGAAAAATCCATAAATTTGTTAAAGAGTTCTGGAATAAATGAGATGGTTTCTACCAATAGTATCCCAAGATCCTGTTCAAAGATTGATTTGAGTAGTGAGATTGCAAGAACCTTGTCTTCTATTATGTCTCTTGGTTGAACATTCTATGGTAAATCTTGAAGTTATTTTTCTTGGAACATCTGCAGCGATGCCTGCAGAAGATAGGTCACTTTCTTCTCTTATAGTAAATAGAAATGGGACTTTGTTGATTTTTGATGCAGGTGAGGGGATGCAATATAATTTTATTCGTACTGGATTGGGGTTTAATAAGAAAACTATGATATTTATTACACATATGCACTCTGATCATATTTTGGGCATATTGGGTTTTCTACAAACACTTTCACTACAAGGTAGGAGTACAGCAGTTGATATTTTCGGTCCAGAGTTACTGCATGATTTCT
This sequence comes from Candidatus Nitrosocosmicus sp., assembly GCA_035279165.1. Taxonomy (GTDB): domain Archaea; phylum Thermoproteota; class Nitrososphaeria; order Nitrososphaerales; family Nitrososphaeraceae; genus Nitrosocosmicus. Next base: position 2,366 of record DATEIH010000275.1, read on the forward strand.
TAGTTGAGAACATGAAATTACTTCCGATTAATTTATCTTTTCGACTAGACATTCATGTAATTCCTAATTCTCAAGGAACCGTTATAGAGGAGAAGGATTATAAGATATTATACTGTAAATCCGAACATGGTCCTAATGTTTGTTCATATGCATATTGTTTGCTTGAAAATGATAGACCCGGAAAATTCAACGTAGGACTTGCAAAAGAATTAGGTATTCCTGAAGGGGAATTATATGGCACACTTCAAAAAGGTGTAGACATTATCTATGATAATAAATTATTTTATTCTCGTGATATTGTTGGTCCTACAAGACCTGGTAGGAAAATTGGTATTTCTGGAGATACACGGCCATCTGATAGTCTGTGCGATTTTTTTAGAGATTGTGATTTACTAATCTTTGAATCAACATTCGCATCCAATGAACTTACAAAGGCATTGGAATCCTATCATTCTACTGCTATCGAAACTGCAACCCTAGCTAAAATGGCTTCCGTACATAGATTATGTCTGACCCATTTTAGCAGTAGATATAAAGATCTGAATATCTTATTAGATGAAGCCAAATCAGTATTCTCTCATACCGAATTGGCATTTGACCTGAAAATAATACCGGTTCGTTACCTAACATAGCATCAAAATGCTGTTCATTAACTAATCTTTTCTATAAAGTTCTTTAATACTTCCTTCTTATCATTAGATAACACCATACAGGCATCTACCAGTTCCTTTTCAATTGTTATTTGATTAGATATTACCTTCTTGAGATTTTCAATGTCAAGCCTATCTAGTATTTCTATTTCTCCACGATTATATGCCATAATGTACTCGTTTATTATTTTCAAAATAAAGGTCGGGGCATACCGTGATAGTAATAAAATTCCGTCATTTATTATACTATTATTTTCATTAATGCTTGTATTATTCGCATTTGAATTTAAAAGGTAAAGCTCAAGCAGCTTCATTCGCAATCTAATGTCGCCTGTTTCTTCAATGGTTGATGCAATTATAAGGCCTGTATTAGTAAGCTCGTAGTACGGTATTCCCTCCATTTGAAGGGCTTTTGGACCCCTTTTAATTGGTAATCTGCCACCCTCTTTTACCACTTTTGCAGGTATCAATACCTCGTCAAGATCTTTAAAGATAGCCGAGTAAATATTCTGCCAAGCTACACCATATTTCTTGGCTAAAATGTGAGCTATTGAAGTTCTAGTTTTTCCACCCGGATCTTTTTCCAATGCGATATGTGCTATTATTCCTCTTTGTCTTTTTGATTCTCTAGTTGATTTTGCTTGATGAGTTTTAAAAGTGTCGAAAATTGCTATATGGCTACCTCTCTTCAAAACTCGAATACTTTTTATCTATAAGTATATTTATATATATTTTATTTTTGTTATTTTTATGTTATATTCAATATATAATTAAAAAAAATTACTTTAAAAAAAATATTATTTTTTAATTTGACGCATTACGTCTACTTGACCACTATGAAGCCAGTCTTTCAATTCTTCATGTGATGGTTTTGTATCATGTTTACCCTGAAGATGAAGATGGAGTAATACATAATTTACCTGATTCAATAAAACCTTGTTGGCTTCATCGCCCTTGCGAGCTTTTGCTTTTAATTCCTCCGGAACGGTTGCCCACCATTCCTCAAATGATCTTACCATTAAAAAATCAGCGCTTAGTTACTTTATAAATATTTTGAAATATTAAACCACAGATATAGAAATCAGCATGAAAAAAACTTAATTACGACCTAAAAAATACATATAACCTATAATCAGTTTTTAAGGTATGCCCTTTTTGATTGATGATATTAATTACGCACAAAAGGAACTAAACACATTTAGATCAAAAACATCCGGTATCAAAGATGGGCCCATCCATGAGAGATTCATTTTTCCTTTTCTTTGCGGTTCATATTTCACATACAGAAGGGTAGACGTAGAAAGAATAACCTCAGTAGCTAAAGCGATATCTAAAGATCCTACTTACCTAGATGTTGGATGTGGTTATGGCGATTTC
>DATEIH010000276.1:0-5397 GCA_035279165.1 Candidatus Nitrosocosmicus sp.
AGCCAAGGCCTTTGTGGAATCAGAAGAAGAAGCGAAAGTCTGGTTGGAGGAATTTAATTTACTAGATCCTAGGGTATTTCCTTCTGAGCAAGTTAACCTTTAGAATAGGTTAGTCGTGGTAGTCGATCGTATAGAAAAGTCGAGTGGCTATCTCCATTAGAATAGTTTTTCCTGTCCCTCAAACACTGCATATTCCAATAGAAAATCTTTGTTTTGAACCATTCATCATACTTACAAAGGGCTTCCTCTGATCAGAAGAACTAAAACTGTATCAGGACTTTTTGGCCTATTTTCTTACTACTTTTCTTGAAATAATTCCGGGTCCGCCTGTTATTTTCTTACTCTTTATTTGTTTGGAATCTGATAAAGTAGTAAATTAATAACGGACCCGGTGGGTTTAGCAATAGATATATTATGAGTCTAGTTTTTATTTTGTTTTAAAAGAAAGAGATTATTTTTACTTTTCCTTTCAACTGCAGGTCGAGCTGTAATAATCTAGTTATCTGTATTTCATTCTTGTTCTGTATCAAAAACCGTTATCTTTTATCTATGTTACTATCACTAAAACTTAAATTCTTTGTTAATTTAAATATCCTATGTCATTCATGAAACAGCAAAAAATTGATAATGATAAAATTCTATTCCTGATTTTACGAAATCCTTATTAAATCCAGCCTTTCTAATTATATAATATATGTATGTTTATCAATTCGAGATTGTTTTATTGGCTATACCTCTAACAGAGTTGCTAAAGAATTAGATATTTCCGGTTATTGATTAACTTAAGAGTACGATAAACATGAATAACGCCAACAATAATGTGAATAATTCAAATACAGGATATCAAAATACAGAATTTAAATACTCAAATTGGAAAACCGTTTTAGCAGTTCTTAGTTGTCTGGGTGTTGTCGTGATGTTTGATGAGTTGATGATATTGCCTGCAATCCCAGATCTTATTCATCAGTTTAATATTACTTATAGCACGTCTATATGGATACTTTCTTCATACATAATTGCCGGTGCAATAATGACTCCAATAGCAGGAAAGCTTTCAGACTTGTATGGTAGGAAAAAAATACTGCTTATTATAATGGCAATCTATTCCTTGGGACTGATTTCCGGGAGATTTTCTACAAACATTGAGTTTATGATTGTTTCACGAATAGCTCAAGGAATCGGCATTGCCATGTTTCCCATTGCATTTGCAATTATAAGAGACGTTCTTCCAATGGAAAAACTGGCTTTAGGACAAACAGTATTTGGATCAACGTTTGCAGGAGGAGCGGTGTTGGGAGTTGTGGGAGGAGCAATCATTATTCAAAATTATGGATGGCAAGCAACATTTTTAGCAATACTTCCTATATCCATCGCATTATCGTTTATTATTTGGAAATTTATAAGACTTCCTGAAGGTAATAGTGATTCGAGCTTGAGTTACAACGATAGTGGTAATAATACGTATGATCAAGACAAGAATAAGGCTCAAAACACAGATGAAATTGAATATGAAATCAGTGCTAATACTACTATCACAAAACACTCCCTAGTTCAAAAAATTGACCTCACAGGAACATTTGCTTTGGCTATTACCATAGTATCATTTCTTGCTGGAATTTCAATGTTAGAAAATGGTACCGTTAATACCCTTTATCAGGTAGGGGGACTTTTTTTGATTTCTATAATCGGGCTCATGGCATTTGTAATAATTGAAAAGAAAGCTAGTTTACCCTTGCTTGACCTTAAATTAATTACTAACAAACTTTTCTTAGCTCCAATATTAGTACTTATGACAGTATCAATGTCCATTTTCATGGTGTATCAAACAATTCCGGTACTCGTAAGAAGTCCAATCCCACTTGGATTTGGTGGAGACGCCTTAGCTACTGCTAACGTTCAATTCCCATTTATGATCGTATTATTCATAGGTACTATTATTTCAGGATTCTTGTTAAATAAAGTGGGTAATATTCGTTTACTTATACTAGGAACTGCTATAAGCTCCCTTGGATTTCTAAGCCTATTTATGTTCCATTCATCAGAAGTTATGGTTTCAATTGGTCTTATAATTATTGCAAGTGGACTCGCATTAACTATGGCTGGTGTATTTAATGTGATCCTTATTTCTGTTCCTAGGGAAGTAACAGGAATTGCGATAGGAATGGCAATTCTTCTCAACTTGATAGGAATGTCAATTGGTCCAGCTTTAGGAGGAATTTTCCAGCAAATGAATCAAAGCTCAGTACCTGGAGTTATTGGGTTATTCCCTAATTCCAATGCTTATGTCATGATATTCCTGACTGCATTGTTAATGTCATTTGTTTCTTTCATTTTAGCTGTATTTGTTTCCAGAAAAAAACCCGAGATGGACAATGAAGTGCTTTCAATAGGAAAACATGATCAATAACCTGGAATGGCACGACAATGTCTTAAATTAGTAAGTCCTAAAAGAGTGAAGTCCTAAAAGAGTGAAGTAATTGTATCACTCAAATAGCCTAGTAATCATTGCAGTAGAATATTTTTGTCAAAAAGAGGTTTATAAACTAAAACATCATGATGACCTTCTTTTAGGTTTTTATAAACCATTTTCAAAAAATTCCTCTACGCCAATATAATTTTAGGAACCAAAATTGTCTTGCATTATTCTAAAACTTGAGATGATAGTCCAACATTAAGATAAAGGTGGAACTCCAACATAGCAGTATTGAATATTTTTATTTTATCTAGTTCTAGTTACAGATATCTAAAATATAGGGTCTTGCATAAAGGGCATGGAGAACAAGATGCAAGACCCTTATGAAATTGTCGTGGAATTAGAGTAAACATTACTAACATGAAGAGTTTAAAAGCGAATTGTATCTTCAACCAGCGTCGCTGTGGCTACGATTTAGTTTTAGACATTTATTCTGATTTCCGAAAGTGCATAACAATTTCCATTCTACTTTCTTAAGCCTTTTTCTTGATATGTCTCCTAATCCTTGTCCAGGCTTGTTTAGTTTTATAATCCATTGTACGTATATCAGATTCATTGAGCTTTCCATATTGCTCAGATTCCCTTTCAAGTGCTGATTGCAACGAATTTAGAACTTCGTTCCTATCAATCCCGATTATTACATTTTCAGTTATATTTATACCAAAATCATCTAGGATTTCTTGGGTCGGAATCTTGATTATTCCCATGTGAATATCTAAAGGGATGGGATTGAATTCGTAGCCATCGAATGAGTCAGGTTGGAATAGGGATTCAGGCATGGTTGTATAACATCCAAGGTATGAATATCTAAATATTTGCTATCCGATTTTCAAATCCTGCACTATTGAATGTTGTAAATGATTCTTTAAAATTTTTGACAAAAAACTAGTTAAATCATTAGGATTATCTTGACGGATATCACAAGAGTATTCTTTTACTTTTTCTTGTTATTAAGGCAAATTTCTTACATTAATTTATATTTACATTTTTCATTTAGATTTATTTCTAAACTAGTTATTCAAATTCCAGTATTTGAGCATACAAAACAACATGAGGAGGTGAAAGAATATCACTAATATCAATAATATTTTACAATATCGCTAATAGCAGATATTTTTATATTTTTATAAACCGACCTCAAAATTATATTTTTTACAAATGATCACGAAAGAAAAATATGACTTAATTGTCAAATTGTTAAAAGAAGGTCGTACTAATAGAGAGATTTGTAAAATTGTTCGATGTTCACCTAACGAAATTACCCCAATTCGAAAAGCAATCTTTGGTGAAAATACAGTTATAGATGTAGATATGAAAGGTAAATCTATCTGCGCTCAAGTATTCGACTTATTAGAAAAAGACATCTCCTTGCCCCAAATTGTCATAAAAGTTGATATCGATCCCGAAGAAGCAATGAAATTACAAGATAAATATCTCTATGTGTCAAAAAGGGATAAAATCGTCAATTTATTAAATGATCAAAAAGGCATGGATTCAACCATCGAGATATTAGAATTTCTAAAAGCAAATCCCGGTCTTTTGAACGAAATCAAAAAATTTAAAGACTTAAAATTGTTGGTTTGGAATTTGATGATTGATAGAGAAGAGATTGAAAATGATATAAAAGTAAATACAACTCTACTTAAACATTTGGATAAACAAACAGAAAATAGACAGGAAGAATTGGGACTTGAAAAGTTTTAACTAAGGCAAAGATAAACCCGCTTGTCAGTTTGTTTAGTTATCCATGCGTATATCACTACGCACCTACTGAACTCAGACAGAACAATCTAGTATTACAACGGACCCGGTGGGCTTCGAATCCATGAGGCAGATGGGACCTGTTAATTTAATAAATTTTTATATAAAAAAACAATTTGGTCATTTTAATTGTAATTAGCAAAATTACAACGGGCCCGGTGGGCTTCGTAATAGATATATTACGAGTCTAAATTGCAGATAAAATTATCATTGGTGAAAATAGTATGATTTTGCATATGATATCCACAATCTTAAATATATTCAAAATTAAGACAATCGTATGCCTCAAGTAAAATTGGCGTTTATTGCCTTAGTTGTCATCGCCCTGTTTACATATACTGCAGTAAATGTAATGCCGGTCTATGCTCAGAGTGGTGGTCTACGAATAGCGCCCGTGATAAAATGGACAGACAATAAGGAGGGTCATTTTAACTACTGTGTTTACAAAGGGGATGTACCCCTTGGTACAAACATTGACAATCTTAAAAAATACTGCTTAGTAGCTACCGAGAATCCATCACTTAATAATATGTATACATATTTGGATGATGGTGTGAACATGTATCATCTTGATGATATAGTTGTGCCACCCAATGTAATCAGGGATGGATATCCGTACACTGTTTGTGTTGGCTTTAATCCTCAATCAGAGGCAGACTATTCAATTGCGGAAAGTTGCGAGTTGTTTTATAACACTCAAGGAAGTCATGTTGAAACACCCCTCATAAACTTGGATAGAGATGCATGTTATGACTGCGATTATGATTAGTTGACGGGTAATACATCTACTAATATCAGATTATTGATGAACTGTCTTCCTCCTGCTACGAATGTCCCTAATAACGACCACAATTTCGTTGGATAAAACATTGCCCATGCTTGAATATTATTTTTTATGAACTATCATCGTACATTACATCTAATAATTTATGTTATCCGTGAGGTTAAAATTTCGAGGAACAATTGGACCAATCAATATAAAGAATTGGTAAATATGACTCTTTTAAGGATATAGCCCATATCTTGGCATTAAAAACCAATTGATACCTGTGCTTATATAGTATATTAAATAAAAATTGCTGTAATGTCAAAAAACGATAAAAAAGGAATTAATGAACAGACTTCATCTAGAGTTAACAAAAATATCGATAACCAACAAGATA
>DATEIH010000277.1:0-2714 GCA_035279165.1 Candidatus Nitrosocosmicus sp.
ATTAATCAAACTGTTAGATATAAAGAGGTAGTAATCATTTGCAATAAATGCAGTTATCGCTTTATTATACCTGACTTGAGACTAGTATCAGCATTTCAAAGACTATCAGGGAGAGAAGCCCACAGGCTGAAGCCTGTGGACGACAGAAGTCGTTAATAATTGACGATTAATTTATCAAGAACAAGCCTCAGGGGCGTACGCCCCTGAGAGACAAGGTTAAGGATAAATGACGACGAGATAAAAGTCTTCCACCACTATAAAGAAAGCTACAAAAGCTTTAGCTAAGGAACGATACCTTTTCAACAGCGTGAGTATTATTGGCTAGTATTTAGATTATTAGGCTAAAAATGGATTTTAATTCCATAAAACCTAATTACTACACTTTTCGAATCTTGGTTAAAGCTATTACAATGGCTGTTAAGATATTACCTAGATTAAGTCAACAGCATATGAAGTCTGGGCATGATTGTATAACTTTCACCCCAATTGATATTGATATTTAGTAACTTGTTATAGAAAATGTATGGTTAATAAACAATAAGGAACAAAGATTATCGAAACAATAAGCACTAGATCCAGCAACGAAAACCACTCTGTGGACTGACATATTAGAAATCATGCAAAAAAGATCTCCTCACTTAACGGTCCTTTCTGTTGTATTTGTGGGGGCTATGGTATTTCTGATTCCAAACCTACTTGAAGATGCACATGCAATGATCAGAGCATTTGCAACTCCTCATGGTGGCAGCTTTTCTGATGTGAAAGGTACAATGACTGAGGGTACTTTTGTGACCGAGCCAAGAGAAACACGACCGATTCAACAATATACGAGTGGATTACTAGCCCGCCGACACTATTTGGTTCTGAGAAAGGTACTGTTGAAGCCAATTTTAACAATTTAGGGAAGGTTACGTTTTCTTTTAGCAATCCAGCCAAAGGTGATAATACTTGCAGCGTCACAAAGGATTCGTCTTTCCCTGCATTTGTCACATGTACCATAACTCAAGGAAATTACGCAGTCGCTAACTTCGCTGTTTACTCTCGAACTCAACAAAATACTAACAATTTCTGTGATTTACTGCCTAAATTAGGTGGACTTGATCAATTAAAGATAGTCAGGGAGAAACTACACTGCTAACACTAGAATAGACTAAAATCTATTCCTTTTATGATAAAGCATTCCATTTAAGTAACATTTGAGTTAGTTTGGAGTTAAAAGAAATGAGATCTACACCTGACTATCAAACCAAAATATTGTTATTCAAGGTAGGTATTATAGTATTACAGAAAATTACGGGTTAATTATAAGAGGGATCGCGGGTTCAAATCCCGTACTTCGCACTCCTTCTCCTAATTTCTATGTATTAATAGAGGATTCGAACCCGCTTGTCTACATTGTACTCGATAAATTAATTAGATAACCAAATGCTTAATTCAATGGCTGGTCAATCAATTGTTTGGGCTAGTAGTCATTAGAAATGTATTTAGTATTTTACCAATCTCATCCGGATATTGTGACGTAATTTGATGAGCTGCATTTTTCATCTGTACAAGCCATGCTCCAGGGATTTTTTCCGCAATAATTAAAGAATTAGCAGCTGGTATAGTAACATCTTCAGTTCCAGTTATTACCAAGGTAGGTTTGGCTATATTTGGAAGCTGATTGCATATGCCACTCCAGTTGGTTGACTTCCAGTTTTGTGTTATTTTCTCCTGTTGTATATAAGTATCAGGACCTATACCAGAAAGTAGCAAATCTGTGGTGTTTGTTGGAATGTTTTCAAGGATATCGGGATGAAGTTTGATCCATGTTGGTCCGTAGCTGAGAGATATAGTTTTTTTAACTTCCTGTGGATCTATTGAAGTGTTATTTACAACACTACTTAGGAGCTTTTTAGCCAGTTCTAAAACTTCAGGGCTATTAGGTACATTTTCTTTTCCACCACATGTTGAAGCAATAAGTACAAGTCTGTCGACCTTCTCAGGATGAGTAAGAACAAACTGCTGAGCTATAAATGAGCCCATAGAATACCCAAGAACGTTTGCTTTTTGAATCTTCAGAGCGTCAAGTAAGCCAGCAGTGTCATTTGCAAATTGCTGAATTGAGAATGGTTTGGTACCTATGGTTGTATTTCCAACCCCACGATTATCAAATATTATTACAGTATGATTTGAGGAAAGTTCTTTTAAAATAGATGGTTCCCAGCTACCCATTGACCCACCAACACCCTGAATAAGCAAAATAGGGTCACCTTTACCAAACATCTTGTATGCCATTTCAATATCTCCAACATGGACTTTTTGTAATGGAATGTCTTGTGTATTTACCAGGCCCGTAACATTATTGGTGGAGTTGGCCTGAGTAGTATTTGTTTGACCATTCACTGTATTGGTAAAACCGTTGATCATAGTTGTACTTGAGAAAATTATAGCAGAAATGAATACTATAATGAAAAGATAGCCTTTTCTTATCTGTCTATTATTGTTCACAACCTAATTCACTCGATGATGTATATAAAGAGGGGGTAATCTTGTGTGAAGACTATCTTGGTCAAATTATCACTCTCTAATATCAAAAACTTGTGATAGAGGAATCGAAGGTTCTCTTCTCCAACAATAATCAAAGGGATTTAAATCCTCATGGTGAACCCGTTCAACATACGATATGGAAATCATAATATCGAATTAATTTACTGTGTTTTATGTAATCTTTT
>DATEIH010000278.1:0-4228 GCA_035279165.1 Candidatus Nitrosocosmicus sp.
CTCTTATTTGAAACTCGTTAATTTATAAAATAAGCTATCGAAATTAATATAAACGATCTATAAATAATATATAAATGTTATATGGCTGAAACTGATCTTCATGATTCAAAAAATAAAACCATTGTACATATAAAAAAACGAAATAGTACAATAGTGGATTTTGAGCAATCAAAAATATCGAATGCAATTTACAAAGCATTGGTTGCAGCTGGTAAACCCGATCATAACTTGGCTGAATTACTTGCATCAAAATTGGTAAATAAAATTATTAAGAATGGATACTTGGAGTCCATTCATAAAGATCATGTTTTGAGCGTCGAAGATGTTCAAGATATGGTTGAATCTATTTTAATCGAAGAAGGTTTGGCTGAAACCGCTAAGGCTTACATCCTATATCGTCATGAAAGAAGAAAATTGAGGGAGATAAAAATGAAGATTTTAAACAAAAAAGATCTTGACGAAGTGGATAAAACGCTGGATGTTAATTCTCTGCGTGTTCTTTCTTCAAGATACTTATTGAGAGATAATAATGGTGAAATTATCGAAGGTCCAAAGCAATTATTTGAACGAGTCGCAATATTGGTTGCTATATCGGACATTATTCATGACTCTCGAGTATGTGATTTTCATAATAATCATACACAGACTTTATCTGAAGCAGAATCATATTATAAAAAATTAGATGATTTCGATAGCAAGTTAAAAATTGGAAATTATTATTTTAATAAATATCATTTTGAAGCATTAATCAGATCATATATCGATGAGGCCAAACTGGGAAGAATGAAGTTAAGCTTTAAAGAACTTTTACGATTAATTGCAGAAGGAAAAATGAGCAATCATAGCAACAAAATAACGGAATATTATAATTTGATGGTTTCTAATGAATTTCTTCCCAATACACCTACTCTTATGAATGCTGGTGCCAGATTGGGGCAACTATCTGCCTGTTTTGTTCTTGATATGCCTGATGATATGTATTCTATCATGAAATCATCTACTGATGCAGCAATGATCTTTAAATCTGGAGGAGGTGTTGGAATAAATTATTCTGACTTAAGACCCGAAGGAGATATAGTTGCATCTACTAGTGGTGTCGCATCTGGACCAACTTCTTTTATGCAAATTATCGATTCAATTACAGACGTAGTTAAACAGGGTGGAAAAAGACGTGGTGCAAATATGGGTATTTTAGAATCTTGGCATCCCGATATTGAAAAATTCATTACAATGAAAACTAAACCAGGGATGTATGAAAATTTTAACGTGAGTGTAGGGATCTGGTCAGATTTTTGGAAATCATTAGTGAATAAAGAGGATCATAAATATTCTCTTAGGAATCCAAGAACCAAGGTTAATGTGAAACATATCGATTCTCATCAATTAATGGAGCTTATAGCTTTGAGTGCATGGAAGAGTGCTGAACCTGGTGTCATATTTTTTGATAATATAAACAAATACAATCCTTGTATGAATGCTAAAGGGGGACCACTTAGAGCAACTAATCCATGTGGTGAACAGTCCTTGTATCCTTGCGAGTCCTGTAATCTCGGCTCTATTAATTTATCCAAATTTGTAAAACGAAAAGCTGATGGAATGTATGAATTTGATTGGCCAAAATATGAACAATGCATTAGAACTGCTACAAGATTTTTAGATAATATTATTGACGTCAATAAATATCCTGTAGAGGAAATTGATATCAATACAAAACTAACCAGGCGAATAGGATTAGGCATTATGGGTATAGCAGACTTGCTATTTATGTTACAGATTCCCTATGATTCAAAGGAAGGATATGAATTCATGAGTAAACTGGCTGAAACTTTGTCATATTTTAGTATGGACGAAAGTGTCGTCATTTCAAAATCTCGAGGTGCTTTCCCACTATTTGATCAGACTGAGTATAAAAATGGAGATATTCCGCTATCGGGTTACCATGAGATCCCCAAGGAATCACATTATTATGACTGGGACTCTTTAATAGAAAAAATTAAAACCTATGGAATCAGGAATTCATGGACAACTACTATTGCACCTACTGGTACTTTGTCAATGATTTCAGATGTGTCTAATGGTGTAGAGCCTGTTTTTGCTTTGGTGTTTGAAAAACGTGTTACTGTTGGTAGGTTCTTTTATACAAACAAGATTTTTGAGAATATTTTGAAGGAACATGGATTATACACTGATGAAATTTTGATAAAAATTGCAAATAACTATGGCTCCGTCCGCGGCATCAATGAAATACCTGAATGGATACAAAAGCTATTTGTTACAGCCATAGATATACATTGGACCGATCATATAATGGCTCAAGCTGTATGGCAAAAATGGATCAGTAATGCTATTGCAAAAACAATCAATATGCCTGGAGATGTTACGGTTGAGGATGTAAAGTGTGCATACCTACTTGCCCACGAATTTGGATTAAAAGGGGTAACTATCTATAGAGATGGTTCCAGGAATGAACAAGTTTTACATATCACTGGTAATGATCGTGAAAAAAGATTCCAGGTTAAACCAAGTACATATTTGCATGATTATATTTTAGCAAACATACATGAACCTTATGTTCTTGATCAGGTAAATCCAATTTTTAAGGATTATGAATTAAGTGATCAATATGCAGTAACGACTAATACAATCGATAACCAAATAGAACACAATAGTTTTGATTCTGACACTGTATCAATTAATACCAAATCTGATTCATACGCTTTTACTAGAACAGAGAACGACAAAGAAGCATGCCCAGTTTGTAAAAATTACTTAATTATTACGGAAGGCTGTAACATGTGCATTGAGTGTGGATTTAGTAGCTGTGGCTCAGGATGATTTTTTATCCTTGCTATCTACTCAATGATGGCATTTTTTAACAAATATTAATTGCATGGTTATTCATGATTAAAAATAGATTTTTTAATCGGAATATAGTATCCATCCGTGATTTCAATATAGATGATTTTACTTTTCTCTTTGATATTACTGATAAAATAAGAACTTTGAAATCAAGAGAACGTGGAGAAATCGCAAAAGGCTTAATTCTCGGATATATTTTTTATGAATATAGCACTAGAACCCGGTTAAGTTTCGAATCTGCTATGTCCTCCATTGGGGGCAGATCTTTGGGAATATCTGACGTGGATTCTTCATCTATCATGAAAGGCGAAAGTTATGCTGATACCATTAAGACCATCTCATTATACTCAGATATCATATTGATACGTCATCCTTCCGATGGTTCTAGTAGATATGCTTGTGAAATATCAGAAAAACCTGTGATAAATGGGGGTAGCGGAAGCGAAGAGCATCCTACTCAAGCTATGTTAGACATTTACACCATATTCAAAGAAAAAAAAAGAATCGATGGTTTATCTATTGGAATAATAGGGGATCTAAAGTATGGCCGTACGGTATATTCTCTAATCTATGCCCTGTCTAATTATAAAGTCGAAATTCATCTTGTTTCGCCGTCTATACTACGAGTTCGAAGTGAATCGATATACGATGTCTCCACGAAGGTAAAAATGTATCATCATATTGAATTATCTGATGACTTGTTAGACAAATTAGACGTTATATATGTAACACGTATTCAAAGAGAACGATTTCCGGATCTTCAAGAATATAAAAAAATTCAAGGATTGTATACTATTGATGAAAATATCTTGAAAAAGTCAAAACCTGATGTTTCTATTTTACATCCATTACCTAGAGTTGATGAAATATCTCCATCAATTGATAATACAGTAAATGCTCTTTATTTTAAACAAGCTGCTTACGGAAAAGAGTTAAGGGCAGCCTTATTGTCCGCATTACTGCATGAAGAACCCTTCTGATCTAAAAAAGTTGCCCCTAGCTAAATTAATTTAGGATGATGATACTTTGTGTATTATTTATCGAGTTTAATGACACACAAGTCAAATGTTCCATTTACTGTTAATATTAATGCGTTTTACACATGAGGTGAGCTTTAACTTTCTCACACTTTACAAAATCAAACTTACATTAATCTTTAATAATTGGACTAAAACTTTACAAACTGATCAATTTTTAAGAGAACATTTTCCTGATCATGAGAAACATTATATCGTTTCCTACCGAGTAATCTCTTTCAAAAACACCCTTGAATCTAACTTGGAAAATTCTTGTAAATTAATATTTGCACCATCTTTCATCATGCTTCTTAAATATTTTCCGGCTTCTTCTGATTCCCACCAATTTTCCC
>DATEIH010000279.1:0-3265 GCA_035279165.1 Candidatus Nitrosocosmicus sp.
AGTAAAAAAAGAGGGATCGTAATCAAATCACTAGAAGAATTAAATTCCATCTTGGAATTAGTTAGTAATTCTAAGGTATTACAATTAGCACAATCAATTGACAGTGTTAACCCAGAAAGAAAAACCATGGTAAAGAGTGAATCAAATGAGGTATTTGAGATCTGAATATTGATAAATTCAATCCGATACCACCATTACTAGTCTTCTCTAGTTTTTTATAATCTAACTTTGGTCAAGGACTATTTTGTTCATCCTCTCTTGAGGGATGGGTATATTAAATATAGACAATACCAGCAAGACATTGTAAATAGGGCATTATATAAGAATTCATTAGTTGTGATCCCTACATCTTTGGGAAAAACAATTATTGCTTTACTAGTTAGTGTTGATATTTTACTTAACTGGAAAAAATCAAAAATTCTGATTCTTGCTCCTACTCGCCCTTTGGTGTTTCAACATTTTGAATTGTTCAAAAAGAATACTTTTCTTCTAGATCAATGCATTGCCTTAACAGGAAAGATAGGCCCAGAAATTAGAAAAACAATATGGAAATCCTCTTCGTTTAGGGTGTACTTTGCTACACCCGAGTTAGTAAAGAATGATATCCGAAATGGTACGCTTAATAAAGATGAATTTTACCTAATTATATTTGATGAAGCTCAACGAGCTGTTAAGGACTATAGTTATACATCCATTTCTAAGCAATTTTACAAGAATTCTGATCATTATAAACATCCACTAGTCCTAGGATTATCTGCTAGCCCAGGAGCAAAAGAAGATAAAATCAAAGAGATTTGTTCAAATCTACATATAGAGCAAATTATTGCCAAATCTGAACTAGATGATGATGTGTTACCATATATTTTTGACACTAACGTAGCGTATTACCCTATCGAAATGAATGATTTTCATAAGGAATTATCAGACCTCTTGAATTCCGTGATTAATGATAAAATCCTGTGGCTAATCAAAAATCAATTCATAAGAAAGAGGAAGGTGGAAAGTGTATATAGAAAGGATCTCTTATCACTTGGAGACTATATAAAATCTAAACTAGATCCAAAAAACATGAATTTTTTCTTACTAGCTGCTTTAAAGTTTCAATCTTTATCTTTGATCTTGTTATACTGTCGTGATTTAGTTGAATCCCAAGGCAGCTTTGCTCTCAAAAAATTCCTAGATAACGCCAAAGGTAACTTCGAAAGTAAAACTTACCAGGAGCTACTTTTGGATTCACGAATTAAAGCGATAATCGAAAAACTAAATGATCATAAGAATGAACCTCCACCTAAGTTCATCAAGCTGTTATCCGTAGTTAGCCAGTTTCTTAGTTTGAAAGAAGATATAAAAACATCTAGGAATTTATCTAGAGACACTGATAGTGTTATTACTAAACAGGGTAATTCGGATTACAAAGACTACAACGACAAACTATTGCCCATAAAATATCAAAAAAAGATTTTGATTTTTTCTCAATACCGTGATACTCTAGAAGAAATCACAAACTTCCTAAATTACAATAGTATACCTTGTAGAGGATTTTACGGTCAATCAAATAGAAATGGACATAAAGGCCTCAGTCAGGATAAACAATTGTCTATTCTTGGTGATTTTAGACTGGGAAAATTCCCCGTACTTGTGGCGACTTCAGTTGCAGAGGAGGGTCTTAACATCCCAAATGTTGATCTTGTACTATTTTATGAACCTGTTCCAAGCGAAATTAGGTTTATACAAAGGAAAGGCAGGACGGGTAGATTTTCCAATGGAAAGGTGGTCATTCTAATTTCTAAAAATTCCATAGATACAAAATATTTGGAGATCTCTAAAAGGAAAGTTAATCGAATGAAATCAAGTCTTCAGAATTCAAATTTTACCTTAGAAAAACATGAAAAGAGAACTTTCAACAATCCAGACAAAATGTTTGAATCTGAACTCATTTTTCTCTATGAAAAATCCAAACAATATTTTAAATTTGTAAATGAAGATAATCATAACGAAAATATTAATCCCATTTTGGATTCTATTTCTTCAAACTCTAATAAGAAGATTAAAAGCCTTGTCAAGAAACTATCTTATAGTCATCGTAGCTCTCATGATTCAGAACAATCGATATCTTTTACGAAAAAAAATTTGGAAGATCTTTATGAAGTGTCGTTGAATTTGGATAGAAAAAAATTAGTCGAGCGAGTTCAACGACAAATACATAACTTGCTCGGAAAAGCTGGGGAAAGAGGACTAGAAGTTTCATATATAAATGAGGTAATAGGTATCGATCATGAGATTATTAGAAAGGCAATTGAAAATCTGACCAAAATGAAGCGAACTGTATGGGTGAACAAGAATACAATTGCGTTAATCGAATCTCTCAAGTTTCTATCTGGAAGTAAATACTCTGTATCTATTGAAAGAATTGTAATGGGTAAAGCAATTGTAATTGTTAATGAAAAATGGTATGCTTCTTTGGAACCACAGGATTACTTTGGTCCTAGGGCAATATTAAAAAAAGGTAATACTTTCAATATTATCGGCGAATTGTATCGACGTGCAGGAGCACTTCATTTGATTGTAAAAAAAATTATCTAGATATGGTGTATTACTAACCTCGTATGAAGCCAGCTGTAATATTAATATTGTATATCTATATTTACTAGATGTTCAAACAATCAAGAAAATATTGTAATTTGCCATTGTGATTTGAAATATTTAGCCATCGAACAATTCAGATTAACCCTTCGTCTCTAGTAGATCATACCATCCTGAAATAATTTGGTAAAGTGAGGTGATAAGATAGTTCTTAGATACTTCGCTAATGTGTTCAATCTATATTGTATTCCTGTAAAAAAGAATTAATCTTTAACCATACATCAATCGATGACTTGAAACGTTCCCATCGTCGGGTCCTCCTGCTCCTGCTCCTGCTCCTGCTGAACGCTGTTCCTGTTCAGCTTTGATAATTTGTTCTAATTGTTTCTTCAATTTTTGCCCTTGTTCTCTCAATTGACTTGTCTCAATCTTTAGTTTATTGTCTTTAATAAAATTATTAAATGATTCAATCAATAAAGAGGCACCTTCAGGATCAGGAATTCCGCTCGAAGAGGGAATAAGAATCGCCGCACATGGAATTTGATTAGATAAACAAGCAGACAACAATCCGCCTGCAATACCCCCTATAAAGGTAGTATACTTCTTCGTTGAATCTTCAATCGCTTTTCTATTGAAATTACTTTGCGAGTTAGATCCATCTTCTATGGCAACTTCGGTCTCA
>DATEIH010000280.1:0-3532 GCA_035279165.1 Candidatus Nitrosocosmicus sp.
TTGGTGGCGGAAACGTAGCTGATTCATGTAATAATACTAGTACTCAAAATCAAGCAAACAGCGGTAGCAATGCAGTAGGACAACAAGGTGGTAGTGGTAAAGGCGGTAACACTGCTAACCAAGGTATAGGCCAATCACAAACCTCTAACCAAAACGCACAATGTGTTGGTGGCGGAAACGTAGCTGATTCATGTAATAATACTAGTACTCAAAATCAAGCAAACAGTGGTAGCAATGCAGTAGGACAACAAGGTGGTAGTGGTAAAGGCGGTAACACTGCTAACCAAGGTATAGGCCAATCACAAACCTCTAACCAAAACGCACAATGTGTAGCAGGCGGCTCCTTGAGCAATTCATGCAGCAACAAAAATACTCAAAGCCAAACCAACACAGGAAACAATGCAGCAGCCCAAAGTGGTGGTAGTGGCAGTGGTGGTAACACTGCTAACCAAGGTATAGGCCAATCACAAACCTCTAACCAAAACGCACAATGTGTATCAGGTAAAGATGCTATTGTATCCTGTGACAATGAAAACTTCCAAAACCAAGTAAATAGTGGAAGTAACGTATTAGGCCAAAAATAAACCTCCTCCTCTTTTTTTACTATTAGGTTAACTCTATTCAATTTTTTTTAAGAATAAAGATTTTTTTAACTAAAAGTGGTCAAAATTAATTATTTACATTTATTCAAACAATATGTTTTCTCACCTTATTGTAATTTTGTCTAGAACCTAAAATGATCTTGTTTTTTGGTCATCTTTGAACACTTATCTTAAAGAAAATATTGACCTAGTCTGATAAATATAAAGCATAACACGAGCATGCCATTAGACAATAATCAAAAAAGAATGGACCGTATTAAGAATCATTTAACAAAATAGCATTATTTGACTAATTATTGGTAAAGATATTATAGAGCTCACCATCAGTATGATTGGCATAATTCCAAATTTCAGTATTAGTTTTCAATTGTTTAAATGAGTTTTTACCTTTGATATCTAATTGATCATATAATTTTTGACCTATTACAATGTGATCTGCCTCCGCAAGTGAGGTCATTTTAACTGCCACACTTATGGTGTATCCTATAAGGTCCAAATGAGGAGTTTTTAACATTGTTTTTTCAAATTCATAAATATCAATTCCATACTGCACAACAGCAACTTCCCCATAATCAATTCCTACCCTTACTTTAAGCTCGGGATAGTCATATTGATTCAGAATTGGATTGATACCTTCTTTAATAACTCTGATCATGGTCAAGGCACAGCTAATCCCGTTGCTGAATTGAAGGGATGAAAAACCATTGTTGATTTCTGATTCCTCTACCAAATTATCTACTTTGCTTATATATTGTTCATTACTGCTGGTATCTTCTATAACAAAAAAAGCCAAAACTGCATCTCCGATATATTTTAAGACATAACCACCGTATAATGATATTATGTTTGTCATCTCTTGGGCAAATGATCTGATTATCGTAGTCAATCGATCTATAGGTATGGTCAAAGCCATTTTCGTAGACCCAACCAGATCAATGTGCAGCATAACCAATCTCAATTTATACTCTGCGTTCTGTTCCAAAATATTCTGAGTCTCTTTTACTATGATATTTAGTTCGGGTTTTGCTTTGAGTGCATTCCATGTCCTGAACTGTGATTCCTTTACAACTGCATTGACGTCAATAATCGCATCAAGGTAGAATTTATTCAAAAGGTAATTTGATAGATTGTTGTTGCTGTTGTTATTATTTCCTACTTCCCTCTTATTCTCATTTTTAATAATATCCTTTATGATGTCTTCATTGATATCTAGTTCAAGTGAAATTATTTCTGGTTCAATTCCTGAGTTATATAAGTTAAGTATAGTTCTTTTTTGATCTGAAGCTTCAGGCAATTTATTCCCCAATACATCATTCAATTTTTTTCATTAGATATAAAGGTGATATCTAGATAACAAATCCATTTCGCATTATGTTTGATTTGCCAAATTCTATTACTAAATCCATTTCAGAGTTATGCTTTCTCAATTTTTTCATATAAAATAAGATAATTTGAAATGGGATACGAGGGAGAGGAGGGGGAGGAGGAGAAGGCAGAGAAGTAAGAGTGAGTGAGTGAGTGAAGAAAGATGGAGAACTATCCCATAAGTATCATAGAGTATAGGAATAATAGGACTAAATTTGACCAGATTAATTCTATATTACTGTTAACTAATTGAATAAAATGTAGTTTAACGTCAGAAATCGTTCATAATACCGATCTGTCAATAATTTATCAGTATTTAATATTTCCAGTCTTCTGAAACTCCATTCCACCACGATCTATTTTCTTCAATATCTTTTCCAATTTCCTCTTTTATTCTTATATTTACCGAATAGAACATATTTTCCATTGCATCGGTTCCTCCATCATTATATAATTCTGTTCCAATTTCCTTAACACGTTGCTTCTTTGTTTCCAAATCAGAAGCGTTTGGATTTTGCAAGTAATATGTGAACAAATCAATCAATTCTTCTTCTAAATATGCATCCAATCACTATTTCTATGTTTTTCTAGTATTTTATTATTCTCTTGATAGACAATTGAGCAATATTGTTAATGATCTAAGTACAAATTTGATTAACGTCTTTATCTATATTGTCATGATGACTTTATTTAAAGTGCCATATCTTACTTTCACTCTATGTCTGTCTGAATCTAAAATAGTACTAACTGCATATTTTAATTTGAAAAGAAAAGCATAAAAATAAATCATATTTTGTTCAAGAATTCTTTGCTACAAAAAAGGATCGGATATATTTGGCTGAGGAACTATATTAGTATTTTACAACAATACGGTATTCAAATTGTTTTATAAGCCTCTTTAATTTCTTGTTCAATACTTTGAATTTGATGGATATTACTAACAACATATTCTTTTGTCAGTTCCTTTCTGTTCTTTCTAATCCCAATTATAAGATCATTACTCCTAGGATATATATCTAGAAAATATCTGAATGTCAATGATTTTGCATAGACTATCCTATGAGGCCTAATTTCTTCAATAACATTATCCCCTAAAGATAAAACAAATTCTCTAAGATTGACCAATAATATCTCTATATCTTTACTTAAATTTACTAAATGACTTTCAAATGAAATATTTGCTTTGTCTGTTTGAAATCCAAATTTGTTCATAAATAAATATTTAGTTACTTTTAAACCTATTTATTAGTTTAAGGTTCCTTTAAATTAAACGCAATGTATGCACATTCTCTGATAAACTTTCTTTGAAGAATAACACCAAATTCTTGTAACTCAAACTCTAATTCTAATTCTAAAACTGCTAGAATATTAGAGTATTGCACCTAGTTAGCAAATCCCATATATTTTTTTTAGAATATCCAAGTTATGAATAAAACAAAAAATATTCACAACAACAACAACCAAAACAAAAAACTCTTTGTCGCATCAATTGCAATAGCAGCATTAGCATTAACCCTATTTGTCAGTCCAATGCTAAATGTAGATGATGCTTTAGCCACTCACAA
>DATEIH010000281.1:0-3624 GCA_035279165.1 Candidatus Nitrosocosmicus sp.
AAAAACGATAAACATACTATTTCAAACAAGACTTTTGATTTTTCTGAAACCACTATTAGAAAGCTATTACAAGATGGGTATAGTGAGGCTAGAGAACAAATGAAAGGGGTTGTACAAAGAGTCCAAACAGAACTCAGGTAAATTTGTTATGCTTTAAGGGAATCTATCATCGGATATGTCCACATAAATATTATGGAAACTCAACTTAGCTAAATGTACAATTATTAATTGGATCTATAACAATGATGTCCAGATTAGTAAGCTAACCCATGAATTCAATGGAGGGGATGGGATTTGAACCCATGACCACCTGCGTGTAAGGCAGGTATCCTAACCAGTCTAGACAACCCCTCCAAAAAATTATTTAGAACTGTGTTAATCCAGTGTTATTAACCTTTGTTTTATCTCATACTTTTGATCTTGATCACCATTTCAACCCTGCTTTACACATCGGCATACAGGGAGAATTCATGTGGATGGGGTCTTATGGTAACATCTTGATGATCCTTGGCTTCCTGTAGGATTATTGAATCTATAATTTCATCGTCAAATATCGGCTTTAAAAATTCTCTGTCAATATTTAATTCCTCGTATGCTTCTCTAAGTGAGGGTGGCAATTGTCTAATTCCTAATTCACGTCGGCGCTGCGGTGTCATTTTGAAAATATCTTCATCTATTGGGTCAGGTATAGATGTTTTTTTCTTTATCCCGTCTAGACCAGCTGATATTATTGCTGAAAATGCTAAATATGGATTGCATGACGGATCAGGAGCTCGAAATTCTATCCTTTTCATGTGTGCAAATCTTTCACCTCTATAATGAGCTGGATTTCTAATTATCGCAGACCTGTTGCCAGTACTCCATGCAATGTACACGGGTGCCTCGTATCCAGGCACTAGTCTCCTATACGAATTAGTTGTAGGAGCAACTATTGCAGCCAATGCAGGAGCATGGTTTAATACTCCGGCCGCAAAATATCTGGCCAACTGAGACATTTCTGCATATGAATCATTGATATCATAAAATAGATTTTTTTCTTTATCCCATAAACTCACATTAACATGCATTCCTGAACCGTTATCAAGGGCGATTGGCTTAGGCATCATAGTTGCAATCATGCCCTGTTTCTTGGCTATATTTTTAACAATATACTTATAACTTTGGACAGAATCTGCAGCATTAACTAAAGTATCAAACCTTATATCGATTTCACATTGTCCCGCTGTTGCTACTTCATGATGATGGGCATCGCAAATAATACCAAAATTGTTACTCAAAACATCAACGCATTCATTACGATACTGCATTAATGTGTCACCTGGAGCACTTGGGAGGTATCCTTCTTTTAATCTGAGTGCATATCCTACACCTTCTGTTGACCACGGTGCTTCTTTTGATATAATACTATAACTTTGGGACCTATATGGTGTCATTGTATTTACTTCTAGTTTATCAAAAACAAAGAATTCTACTTCAGGTCCCCAAAATGAATTATGATAACCTTGATGTCTAACATAATCTTCTGCCTTTCTTGCAATACCTCGAGGATCTTTTTTGAATTGTTTTCTATCTTCTCCTCCTGATAATATATCACAAATTAGCCTAGCTGTTTTGTCTTCTTTTATCCATGGTATTATTGCGTAAGTAGAAGGATCTGGTCTTATTATCAAATCGGATTCGTGGATCTCAGTAAAGCCCCTAATTGAAGAACCATCTAATTTTGGTAATCCATATTCAAAATCTTCTTTTTTGAACATATTGGAAGCCATTGTAGTATGATGGAATCTACCCGTTAAACCCGTAAACTGTAAATCTAGAAATTTAATTTCTTCATCCTTTAATCTCTTCATTATTTGTTCTGCAGTAAAATTCAAAGATTCAATTTTTCCATCTATAACTTTATAAGGCAAATGAAATGTTCGATATAGTAAAATAAAAACCTCTAATTAAGCTTATCATGTTTACAAATTGTGTGATAGCTGGTGGATCATAGAAAGCCGACAAATCTAATAAAAATAGATGAGATTTTTAATATTTTGAAAGGAGAGATCCATCTTGATAGCGGGCCTCAACCTGTTCCTCACGACTTTTATCAAAATATTTCAAATCTTGTTGCTTTATTAAAAGAGCAAAATAAAAAAGAGAATCTAGAATTGCAAAAGGAAAATAATGGAGCTACAGAGAAAATTTCCAAAGAAATTAGTTCCAATTTAATAAACTTAGTTGTTAAATTAACAACTTTAATCTTCGTATTAAGATGCAAGAAAATTTTCAATAGTTCAAAATCACAAAATATGTTTGAATATTCAAATCTTACAGATGAAGAAAAATACGTATTTTTCGGAAATAGAGAAAGAGAGCAAAGAATTAACATAATATTAAAAATGCTACTTGAAGGAAAATCGAAAACTTTAGAAAAGATAGTATCTTCAATAAATCAGAATTTTGTGATCATAAGATTCTTAGATTCCATGGAGCAATTCGTAGGCGTTAATATGAATAAATATGGTCCCTATCAGAGAGATGATGTGGCAATTTTACCTTTTGAGAATGCTAGATCTATAATAGAAAACAAGAAGGCTGTCGAGATCCGTAAAGTCTATTAATTAATAATTTCATGAATTAGTCTCGTTTTTCATTAGATATAATTTAATTTAATTTAATTAATCTCAGTCCATTCAGTCGTCCAGTACATTCCAACCCAGTTTTGTGCACTTTTACTTTAATTCTTTTTCTTCTGGGTTTTGTTTTATATAGTATTCTGATATCTTTTTTGAATAACATTTGCTACACAAGAATCCTGAAATATTCCACTGTGGCATTGCTTCGTATTTAAAATCACCAATTCTGTCATTACATATACTACAGTTTATTTTTTCTCTTCCCTTCAGCATTCTCTCGTTGCAATAAAATTACAGAAACCCGGAAATAAAAGTTATTCATTAGGATCTAAGAACTGAGATTTAATTTTTCCATTAATGTAGATAAATCTGAAATTACAGTCTTTTCGTTCAAATAAGATCATAAAAGAAATTAATAAGGGCGTTATATACAACTTGTTGTCAATATGGCTGATAAGACTGACAGAAGAGCTTTTTTAATGCTTATGGGAATGTCCGTTATAGTCGGAATAATTGCTTATTATTTGTTTACTGCAGCTACTCCAAAAGCAGGTATAGTTGATTCTATTTATAGACAAGAACTTCCACCAGCACCTGCGGCTAGCGCTGCCGATGCAGCTGGAGAGTCATCATCAGAAGCCGTAGATGAATCTGCATTTGCTAATAAAGTTGAAGTGAAAATATTGCAAGGTTCGTCTACCCAAGGAAATCCATCCTATGAACCCGAACCTGCTAGTGCCCCTAGCGATGCGTTAGTGACTTGGGTTAACGATGATACTGTTCCACATACGGCTACTAGTGGAACAGGACCTGAAGACCCAGAAACCGGAAAACTTTTCGATACAAGTATTATAATGCCGGCTGCTAAAGCTAGCGTACCTGCAGAAAAAATGGGTCCAGGCGAACATGATTACCACTGCACTGTTCATCCATTCATGAAAGGAAAAATAACAATAACCTAAATTTTTTTACAAAATTTATTTTCTTTATATCCTTTTTTTTA
>DATEIH010000282.1:0-3266 GCA_035279165.1 Candidatus Nitrosocosmicus sp.
TAATGAACAAAATGCACAATGTGTTTCCGGAGAAGATGCAATAGTTTCTTGCAACAATGTCAGTTTCCAAAACCAAGAAAATTCAGGTAACAATGCAGCAGCTCAAAGAGGCGGAGACGATGACAATGGAAATAACTCTAACCAGGGTATAGGCCAGGGTCAGAGTAATGAACAAAATGCACAATGTGTTTCCGGAGAAGATGCAATAGTTTCTTGCAACAATGTCAGTTTCCAAAACCAAGTAAATAGTGGATTCAACGTATTAGGACAAAACTAGTCCTACCTATTTTTATCTTTTGCATCAATTAGTGATTTTGATCAAGGATATCCGTACATCTCATGGAAAACTAGCACTTTTTTAGAAAGATCTCTTGTTAATAACCATTGTTTAAAGTATAATAGAGTGTAGTAAAATAGGAGAACCCGATTAATAAAAGGATTTTGATCGCTACGGTTAATTTTTTATAATTGGGAGAAAATCCACGGCGTTTCTCGATTTTTAATAAGCAAAGTACTTTATAATCTTCTTTATAGAAATAGAGTGTATATAGTATGTCCAAATTCGCCAGACCTACCTTGAATGAGTTAATTAGTATTACCATTTATTGATTCATTAGATTTGTAAAAATAATATTTCCTGTATTATACCAGATATAACTTGTCCTGGAGAGCTAAAGATGCTTTTCACTAATTTTTATTTCATGATTGGGTCTTTATCACAAATGTCTTTGCATAAACACATCAGCTCTATAATCGTCATTGTAGCGTTTTATGTCCACATAGCCATTCTTTAGGTATATATTTCTGGCCGCTTTCAATTCACTTGAGCTGTATAGGAATATTTTAGAATAACCCGACTTTCTTGCAAAGTCTAAAGATGTATCCAACAACTTCTGTCCTATTCCCAATTTTCTATGTTCTTTTGATACAAACATTCTTTTTAATTCACAAACCAAATGAAATTGCTTGAGGTTTCTTATAGCTGCTGTACCGATTATCTTATTGCTATCTTTGAATTCTGCTACATACAGACAACCACCATTATGTTGATTGTAGTATTCTCCCAAATGAATTAAATCTGAATCGAAGCCGTTTAAATCAACTTTTATGCCAAACTCTTTTTGCACAATATCTAAAATTAGAAAAAAGACACTCTTCGAATCCTTATCAGTGAATTCTCTTATTAGGAATTTAGTAAACATAATCTGCTAAGAGCAAAGGCAAAATCAGTATATATTATCTTCATATGAGTCATCAGGAAAGTCAATCATATTATATCCTTTAACTGTGCTATTGTAGTCAGAATTTGCTATTCAGAATAGTGACTTTTCTAACAACTTGTTTATAATTTCAGGAGAGATTAATTGGCTATTTATTGGATTGCATTATCATATATTAGTAACAAAAAGAAAAAGATAGTAAAGTATATGAAATGTATGGCCAGTAAAAACCTTTGACCTCTCTCAACAGACGTATTGTATTCGTATCTTTCGCTTAATACATCTTCCAACCGACCTTGTCTCAAATTGCAAAGTGTATTAAAATCTAAGATACTATTTTCTTCAATATTAGTCATGTCTTCGTGAGTATTTTCGTCTGATCTTATGTTAGTTTTGAATTCTTTGACCGAATTTTCATTCTTGCCATGATTATCATAATCTACTGATTTCAAAGTGTAACATACCCTAATATTCTATAATAATATTATCATGAGTTTTGTTTGGTTAAAAAATTGTAGATTTTATACTATATTTTTAACTATTTTCTTTAGATCCGAAATTTATACCGAGTCATTTGAATAGATGTATCGAACTTAGATGATAATCGTTTTGGAAACAATATCTGCATCTACTTGCATTCGACTGACTGAATTTATATAAAGCTAAATAATCCTGAATCTGATAATGACATTATCGAATCCCTCCTTCCCACAAAACTTAGCCCTACCTTAGCCTTGTATAAAATATGGGAATTTAAGTTCTGATTTGGATATATGGCAATATGGGAGACTGAAATTATCTTTCGGATTGCTTTATGATCACATTTGTTTTGACTTTAATTTGATTTAATATATCAAATTTTTTAGAATAATCTATGATTTTACCTACTATATTCACAGGAGAGTATGCCAATATTTTCTCGTTTTTGCTTATTGGTGTTGGTCCATAGAATAAACATATTGCTCTCCCCTGTGGCCAATATGCTACATCCAATTCATTAACTTCTGTCTTTGCATCATCATCTTTTTCAACGTATATGGGAGTTGGATCAGTATAGAGTTCATCTCCACATTTGTTGATCTTGACTTTAATTGGTAAATGATCAATTATGGCCTGAAAGGTCTTTGGGGAAAGGGATTCATCTAGTTCTATTCTGATATTTTTATCATCAATGTCAGGAAATACCACAACGATGATCTTTTTCATTATACAATTTTAACTAAAGCAGGTCTAGTACTCAAATATTTGGATTGTGCTTTCTCCTTGTTTATATACATTAGCTGGCATCATAATTTGATAATTAAGTCATACTATTTTAATAAAATCTTTAGATTCATTACTGAAGACCGTTGGTGAAATTAGTTCCCTCTGACTCAGTCTGCTAACTGACAGACTAATTTTTACCACAAATAGCCTACAAGAGATATCCAAATAAAACTGCCAAATAAACTTACTACGATAGTTAGTAACAATCCTAAATTTATGAATAAAGAAAGTGCTAATCTCATATTAGATCTTTATAGGTTTTTGAGAGAAAATTAAAGTTCTGAGAGGCATCAAAATACTAACTTTCAGGCAATAATTACTTATTCAAATTTCATCCGACTAACAGAAATTTAGGAGAGAGATAGAACCTAATACGAGATCTTCGAATTTGTGAGGTCAGTCTCATGAGAAGGGTTTCTTTATCCAGTAAAAATGTTTCATAGTTCGATAAGCATGTCATATGGATATCGATTTGCAATACTATTATTTGTCTGCTAATAATTCCTCTTTGATTTTGCAATCATAAAATCAGACATATGAATTACGAAAATCCCTAGAAATCCTGTGATACATCCAAAAATGGCCAAAATAATATTTTCAGGTAAATGAGTAGGATATCCCAATTCTTTTAAAACTATCTGAATTACAAGTATTATTACAATATTAGAAGATCCTATAATTGCTGTAAGAGAAGCACCAATCCTACGTAGGCCAACTACATAAGATAAAGAACCAATGAATGGAATTAGAGAAAATAAGATCAAGATAACTAAATTACTA
>DATEIH010000283.1:0-4251 GCA_035279165.1 Candidatus Nitrosocosmicus sp.
TTGTATACCATAAATGCATCAAGACCCCCAGTGTTTTTTGTCCTGTTTTGTTCCAATTATGTAGATTTAAAAATCCCTATTTATGTCTGATTGTCATATATTTGCGTCAAATCCTTCACCATGCAAAGTCTCTAACTAAACACTCTCTCATTTGTTATTAGAATCTTAGATAAAGAACTGATATCGGTACGCATTCCCACAGATTAGAATTAACTTACTCTGATTTCCTTTGTTAACACTTGTTAGATTAGGCTTAAACATGATTACCTAAAATTCTTATTTAGATGATGAACTTTTAAAATAGTTAATCCGTTTCACTATTTCTGTTAGATTGTGATACAATGTCATTCTCCGGATAATTCTGATTTAAATTCTCTAATTGATCTTTAAACAGCTTTATTTTAATATCTTTTTCTTGTATTATCTTGTCTTTTTCCCCCAGCTCATTTCTTAAATTAATGACTTGTTCATGAATTGGTTTAAGCGTTTGAAATTCTTCTAAATCTCGAACTGTAGTTTTATAGATTGATGCCAGTTCATTTCTTTCTTTTGCCATCTTTGATATATTCCCTTCAAGACGTTTTAGTATCTCTATCTTTTCATTGATATATTTGTCAAATTCCTCTATTCTAATACCTACGCGATTAGTCAGATCTATCAGATAGTCTGTCCTAGACAAGAATTCCGAAACTTCAATGTTCTTAGTAAAGCAATAGATATGTAATTTCTCTATGGCTGATTCAGCCATATCTTCACTAATTCCTAATATGTCTAGCTTATTTTGTAATCTAACGGTAAAAGCAAAGCTCTTCAATTCAAGTTCTGATTTTCTTAAATTAAGAGCCAATTCTCTCAATAGATCTATATCCCCTATTATATCTCTGGCTTCTGTAACAATGCCAGAAACCATTCCAACACTAATTCGATAATTTGCTGCTATTAAATCTCTGGCAATACCCTCCAACCAGTTTCGAATTACATTCTTTCTTATTGACTCAGGTACTGTCATATTATTTATGCAAATTTTTCATTTATAAGACTTCAAAATAATATTATGATTTGTTCTTTCTATCTCCTATATTCCTGTGTCTGACTCATTTTTGAACCCTTTCTGACATTCAATTGGTAATAGATTGACTAAATATTGACATGTAATTTGCTTAAAGAAACTGGATTCTAAGCCATTTCCGGTTTAATAGATATATCATCTCACTTGTTTTACTACGTATCCTATCTAGCTACTATTAGTAGATTGGATAAAGAATTACTGTGTATCTATCTTTACTTACGAAAACAGCTTTCGAGATATTACTAATAGTATTCAAACCCGTCTACTACTGAGAACTAAATCCCCATGTGTCAAGACTATTAGCTAATTAATTATCCGTGGGAACTCCAAAAGAATGATGTGCTTGACTTGTATTCTCTCTGAAAGATCCAATCTGATTCTAACTTGGCAAATTTTTTTGAGATAACTGATTTATTAACCCTGGTTAGATGCTAAAGCAGTGAGTAATAACCCTCGCGACTACCATCCTCTACCACCCTGTTGAATTTGGACTTCTCACCCATAACTCGTGTCAACTGATAATATTCGAGATCATCTTCTGGCAAATATAATTATTGCAGTGATTATAACATACGAAATCTGAAATATTTCTATTGCAACTGCCAACTCAAGTACCCCAGGGGGTGTCAACTGGGGATTCTTAAACGACTCAACAACTACATAACCAGTTAACCCCACTAATACAGCCGTACCTGCAAATCCGATAACATACCAAATCCTGCCCCATCTTTTTATCATCGGTAAAACCCAAAAGAGCTGTGCCAGACCAGAAATCAAAAAAAGCGTAGTGTATTGAATACCAGCAGTAATCGAGCTTGGAACAAACATCAGATGTAAGATTCCTGCTAAACCAGTACATACTGCAGCCCCCAGATATAGAGGTGTTTGATTAGTAATTGTCATTTCTGATCCCAATCCGCCTAACTATGATTAATGCTGTGAATTGTCAGCACTACACTATATATTCCATTTGTTGTAGGTTGATTCAGTTCATAGGTTGACAAAATATTCTCTGCATAGGTATGCCCGTGGTCCATTGTCACAGTATATTAACAAGCTGAACAGCATTGTATATGATTTGAAAAGAATACTGGATTTATTTATATCGCATTAATAGAATAATGCAATATCAAAAAAATAATAGTGATTTCTCATTAACTAGATATAAACTTGGAAGTGTATTAGATTTGAATGAAATTATTACGTTAGGCATTTTTTTATTGGTTTACTTTCTAATGGTTGTCAGGATAAGACTAAACAATCTTCCATTCTGGATAATAATGTCAATTGGATCTATCCTTGTTTTAGGATTTGGAATAATTCCTATACAATCTGCTTTAGAATCAATTAATTTTCAAGTCATAATATTTCTTTTTGGAATGTTTAGTATTACTACTGCTCTGGAAAGATCTGGTGTCCTTGATCATGTAATTGGAACAGTCTTACTTAAAATCAAAACGGCAGATCATGTTGTTCTAGTAATTGTATTTATGTCAGGGTTTTTAGCAGCTTTCGTGGTAAACGATACAGCAGCCATTCTTTTAATTCCCTTTGCTATATCCATCTCTAACCAATTAAGAATTAGACCGTCAATAGTGTTGATTTCTATTGCTATTGGGATAAATATTGGAAGTACGATGACACCTATTGGAAGTCCTCAAAACCTGCTTATTGCTAGTCAGAGCGGTATTGCTTTGCCATTTATGACATTTCTTTCAATATTGGGACCACCTACGATAATTAATCTATTCTTAAGTGGTTTAGTCTTGCATCTTTATTATAAGAAATCATTATTTACAAAGTTGCCTTTAGAGCAACAATATGCAAAAAATGATGTTAAGGATGCCAATTATGAAAATCAAGATAGCTGTGAGGTTTCAAACAAGTTAAAGCCAATCCAATTTTCATTTACTAATAGGTTTGCTAAAATTTCCGTATTGGTTTTCTTATTTACTATCGGAGCTATAATATTATCAGAGATAACCAATCTTTTGTTTGGGATTCACGTTGATATCGGTATAATATCACTTGTCGGTGCAGTTATTTTATACATATTATGTAAGGAAAGAATTTCTATATTGAGAAATGTAAATTATTCTGTCTTGATGTTTTTTGTTGGTATGTTCATTTTCACGACTGCATTGTGGACATCGGGATTAATTCCCACTATGATGGATTATTTTCCTCCGCTCAACCTGAATAATACTTACAATGAAACTGAAAACATGCTTTATAATAATGCAATTATTTCTGTAGTAAGCATAACTATGAGCCAAATATTAAGCAATGTACCATTTGTCGTCCTCTACAATCATTATATGATTGAGCATGGCTTTGATCAAGATGATGTATCTGCTTGGCTAATGTTAGCATCAGCAAGTACTATTGCTGGTAACCTTACTATATTTGGAGCTGCAAGTAACATCATCATAATGCAAACTGCTGAATCTAGAGGAATGAAGGTATTCACCTTTGTCGAATTCTTCAAAATAGGGTCCATAATAACGGTCCTAAATATTTGTGTTTATTATTTATTTTTGGCTTTTTATATTTTTTACAGGGTTTAGGATATTATATTATTAATTGCTTAACCAAAAAAACAAGAGAAATTATAGAGGAATAATGCCATGATTGAGGATCATCGCTCAGGGGTGGCAGGTCCTGCTATTATAAGGAACTTGATCTGCTCGGATAAGAACTGTTACTGATAATTAGTTTATTTAAGACCTGGGATACAACAAGAAATTATTACTAAAAATTTAACTGAGGTATGTAAAAAGATTGCATGGCTTTTGTAGTTCTTAATTTTTATGTGCGACATCGCTTTTTATTTATATGACATCAAATCAAAAGGTCGCTATAGTTACTGGAAGCTCAAGTGGAATAGGCCATGAAATCGCATTAATACTAGCTAGGAATGGATTTCGTACTTATGCTACGATGCGAGATTTGCAAAAAAAATCCAAGCTAAAATCTATTAAAGATGAAGAAAATTTGCCATTGGAGTTTGTTCAATTGGATGTGACCGACGAGAATTCAGTCAGTATTGCAATCAAGACTATTTATGATGATGCCGGTAGAATCGATATATTGGTAAACAATGCAGGTTATGGACTGACAGGAGCATTTGAGGATCTTTGTATTGATGAAATAAAAACACAGTTTGAAACAAATTTTTATGG
>DATEIH010000284.1:0-3332 GCA_035279165.1 Candidatus Nitrosocosmicus sp.
GAGGTCCGTGATACAGATATACATAATAAAGGGATTATACGTCTAGGTAAGAAAGATGCAAATAATGGAACTAAAAACAGACCGGTTTTAGTGAGATTCAAAGAAAGATCGATCAAGAACAATATTATGGAAAGCTTGATAAAGCTCAAGAAAGCGGAAGATAAGTTTAAGAACATCGGTATCAGCCATGATTTAGCACCAAGTGACAGGGAGGAGTGCAAGAAATTGGTCCTAGAAGCTAAGACAAAACAAGATAAAGAAGAGGGGGAATATTTATGGAGGGTAAGGGGTCTGCCCGGGCAGCTAAAGATAGTTCGCATAAAGAAAATAATACAGGAAGTCACAATTCCAAAAGAAGTAATATAAGAAATTCAAATCAAAATAAGCTATCTTGTGCTTATTTTAACGCAAGAAGTATTTCAAATAAAATGGAAGAATTAGAATTACTATTAGTTAAAGAAAATTTAGATATTGTAGCAATTACTGAAAGTTGGTTGTATCCAGAAATTGTGGATGAAGCTGTCAGCTTTGATGGATATAGGTTAATCAGACGTGATAGAAAGGATGATGTCAAAACTAAAGGTGGAGGTGTTGCCCTTTACTTAAAAAATGATTTAAAAGTAACGGAATGCTATGACATAGTAGATGAAAGATTTAAAGAGAGTTTATTTTGTAAAATAGGAAACAAATACAATAAAATAATTTTAGGAGTATGCTATAGAGCTCCTGATAACTCAAATATACAAGATGAAGGTCTATTTTCCATTATTCATAAAGCAGCTGACAATGAATGTGTAATATTAGGTGATTTCAATTATAGTGAACTGAATTGGAGAGACACAGGTACAATATCTGATAGCCATGCTTTTGTAAACTGCATCAACGATAATTTTCTTCATCAACTTGTAGAAACTCCCACCAGAGGAGAAAAAATTCTGGATTTAATACTTTGTAAAGATGAGACAATAGTAGAGAATGTAAGAGTGGGGGAGCCCTTTAGTGATCACAGAATAATAAGATTTAATCTGTATGTGGATAAAAAAGATGATATAAAAGTATTAAGGCATGATTATTTCAAGGCGGACTATAACGAGATAAGAGACTGTATTAAATCATATAATTGGAGTAATTCAATAGAGACAAGAAATGTAGAGGAAATGTGGATAGAAATCAAAAACAAATTAATTGAATTGCGAGACAAATTTATTCCTAAGGCAAAAGAAAAGAAAAGTAGATGTAAATGGGCAAACAAAACAGTTGAAAAACTAAGAAATATTAAAAATAAAGCATGGAATAAATTCATTAAATCAAATAAAGACCAAAAATTGTATGAAACTTATAAGGTTGCTTTGAGAAATTCAGTAAAGGCTAATAGAATGGCTAAAACAGCTTTTGAAGAAAAATTAGCACGCAATATTAAAAATGATAGTAAAAGTTTCTATGCCTATGCTCGAAGTAAACAAAAAAATAAAGTTACAGTAGGACCTCTAAGTGATTACAAAGGTAATATAATAGATTGTGATCAAGAAGCGTCTGAAATGTTAAATGATTATTTCGTTAGTGTATTCACAAAAGAGAATAATAAGGAAATACCAGAATCTGAGCTTATCTTTGATCATAATATAGAAGCTTTACAAATGATAGACATAAATGAAAATATTGTTTTAGAAAAATTATCGAAAATCAAAACTTCTAAAAGCCCAGGACCTGATGGAATACACCCAAAGTTATTATTCGAGTTAAGGAACGAATTAAGTGGTCCACTAACTAAACTATTTCAAAAAAGTATAAAACTGGGACAGGTACCTCAAGAATGGAAAGATGCGAATGTGGTACCATTATTCAAAAAGGGTAAGAGAGATAAATGTGAAAATTATAGACCGGTAAGCTTGACGTGTATTTTATGCAAAGTTCTGGAAAGTATAATTAAAGATAATCTAGTTGAACATTTATATAATAACAAATTAATCAAAGACAGTCAACATGGGTTTACTCAAGGGCGTTCTTGTTTGACAAATTTACTAGAATTCTTGGAGTCAGTTACAAAATGGGTAGATGACGGTAAAGCAGTTGACCTTATATATCTAGATTTTGCTAAGGCATTCGATAAAGTGGCTTATCAAAGATTATTCAAAAAATTAGAGGCACATAAAATAGTAGGTAACTTGCTCGGATGGATTCAACAATGGTTAACCAATAGAAGACAGAGAGTAAATTTAGGAAATACTAGCTCAAGTTGGCATGAAGTGTTCAGTGGAGTACCCCAGGGATCGGTATTGGGTCCAATCCTTTTTCTAATATACATTAATGACCTAGATTGTAATTTAACTGCTAAAGTAAATAAATTTGCAGATGATACTAAGTTAGGAAATACAGTAGATAATCCTGAAGAAATCGAAATGCTTCAATTTGATCTGGATAAACTATTCTCTTGGGCACAAGATTGGCAAATGCAATTTAATATAGATAAATGTGCTGTAATTCATTTAGGACACAACAACTCATTTAATGAATATAAAATGGGAAATAATACTTTAAAATCAGTTACAAATGAAAGGGATCTAGGTGTAATAATAGACAGCACATTAAAATTTAGTGAGCATTGCAACAAAATTGTAAAGGAGGCAAATTCCTCACTGGGATTAATAAAAAGAACAATTAAAAGCAGGAATAAAGACGTCATATTTAGACTGTATAAGTCCTTAGTTAGGCCAAAATTGGACTATTGTGCTCAAGTATATCATCCGTATTTAAAGAGAGACATAGTAAATATTGAGAAAGTTCAGCATAGAGCAACAAAGCTGATTAATGAATGTCGTAATTTGAACTATGAAAAAAGGTTAGAAAGTTTAGAAATTATAAGCTTAGAAGAAAGACGTGTCAGAGGTGATTTGATTGAGGTGTATAAGATAGTAAAAGGTATAGATAAGTTACAGTTTAGTGACTTTTTTGAGTTTAATAATAATGGATTGAGAGGTCATAAATACAAACTTGCGAAGAAAAGAAATAGACTTGATATCAGACAGAACTTCTTTAGTCAAAGGATAGTAGATGTATGGAATGAGCTACCAGAAAAAGTGGTTGAGTCTGAATCTTTAAATACTTTTAAAAACAGACTCGATGATGAATGGCATAAATTAACAAAGAAAATGAAAATGTAGCCTAAAGAAATTAAGGATCTGGTCACCTACAAGTCTAAAGCTTCCTTAGACCAGTATTAGTTAAGTTAAGTTAAGTTAAGTTAAGTCTAGCGCTAAATAGCAGTGTGATTAAGCTAAGAGTTGAGGTATGTGAGAGGGATGAGAGTGGTAGGGAGTAGCTGGGAGGGTTCA
>DATEIH010000285.1:0-7220 GCA_035279165.1 Candidatus Nitrosocosmicus sp.
AAAAGAGGATCGATACGAGGAAGACGGTCTATATTTCCAAAGTTACAAATGGCTTCATAATGAAAATTTTGAAAGTGATAAGTTTCTCCACCTTATGAGGTGGAAAATAAAACCATCCGATGTTTATCGAAAACTGACATCAAATATGCCTTATAATCCTGAGGGATTTGCCTTAGACCTAGGATGTGCGTTGGGATTATCCACAATGGAATTGGCAAAAAAATTTTCATTTGTTTTTGGAATAGATTCTTCGTTTTCATTTATTCGAGAAGCC
This sequence comes from Candidatus Nitrosocosmicus sp., assembly GCA_035279165.1. GTDB lineage: Archaea > Thermoproteota > Nitrososphaeria > Nitrososphaerales > Nitrososphaeraceae > Nitrosocosmicus. Next base: position 275 of record DATEIH010000285.1, read on the forward strand.
AAGAAAAAAATAAAACAACATGATGTAACAAACATAGAGTTCATAGTATCCGATATATTAGATCTCCCGTTCAGGAATCAAACATTTGACACGATTTTTGGGCTGAATATTGTTGAATTTTTGCCCGTTGATGAGCTTTTGCCCAAAATACATCGTCTTCTAAAGCCGCATTCTTTGTTTATAACAACCACTCCCTACGATTACAATCGAGAGATAGTTTACAACAGAAATATGAATGACCAAATATTGCGTTCTGCCTTAGAAAAAAAAGGTTTTGAAGTTACCCTCAGGACAAAAAAAGAGGCATTTATTCCGTGGATCCTGAAAGTTAATGAGAGGACATACTTGTTTTATTTTCTTGATCTCATTGAAGCAAGAAAAATATCAAAACACAAGTATTAAACTTATGTAATATTCTTTCATATCACTCGACTGATATTCTTTTCACAGTAAAAAACTATGAAACTTGTTCCAAAATCCAATTATATTAATTTTCAAAAGACATAGCAGGTATAATGAAAATAGTATTTTTACAATCTTCATCCACATCATATTCGTTTTTAGATTACAATGAAAGCGAAGTTGATAGTTCTATCCCTTCAAACTGTTCTTTATACCTATTCGGGAGGGCGCTGATCACAAGAAATGTGGAATTGATCAATTCTTTGTATGATTTAGAGACTGTAATTGTTCCCAAAAAGTTAAATTTTATTTCAAATATCATAAAATCTACCACGGAAATACCCGTAGAGGAAATTGATGAGAATACTTATGGCAAATTAATAAAAAGCGATTCAAGGATTTCTAATAAATTTGGTGGTATCCAGAAAAACAATATCGGAAACTCTTATCATATTCAACAAAATACACTCGTTACAAATAACAATATACTATTCTTGCCTTGTAATACTGTAATAGGAAAAAAATCTACTCGAAAAAGTATTGAATATTACAAATTTCAGTATCCATGGGAATTCCTGGACATCATTCAGGAACTACTGAAGAACGAGGTAACATTTTCAATTATTTCCAATAAAGCGACAATAGCAAAAACTGCGATTATTGAAGGTCCATGCATCATTGAGGACAATGTTGTAATAGATGATTTTGCAAAAATCAAAGGGCCTTGTTATATTGGCAAGGGTAGCTTTATTGGTATGGGTTCGCTAATTCGCAACAGCATGATTGATTATAATACAAATATTGGCTTTAACTGTGAAATAGGCAAGACATATTTTGCAGGAAATGCAAAAATTTCCCACCATAACGTTATTTTAGATAGCATAATAGGAAAGAATGTTTGGTTTGGTGGGTACTCTGGAACGGCAAACGTTTTACTTACCAGAAAAAATGTCCAGTATAGTATTAATAGTGAATTAATAGACACAGGAAGAAATCATTTTGGAGCTGTTGTCTCTAATAACAGCGCCATAGGTGCCTCAGTCATCATTCTGCCTGGTCGCAAAATTCCACCAGATTCGATTATTCCAGCTGGAACTATATTTTCAAAATAATTTTTTTATTTTAAAGAGGGAGAACATATCTTACATCAGGATGTTTTGTTAGTTACCTCTTTGAATGACTTAAAGGCCAGAGCCTCATCCTTTAGAGATTCGGATAGGAAGTTGGTAGAGATTCCGTTTAAAGTCTCATTTCCTGTCAATAAATAGTCCCTAAAGTATTGATAACTCTTGATCTCGTTGTTAAAAGAGTTTACCAGACTGGTTTTTGCAGATTCAAAGGCGGCTGGTGATTCCGTTTGATTAAATTCATTCATATGTTTTGTAAAATTTACCAAATAGTTGTTTGTCAATTCAGCCATAGTTGCGTTAGATATACTCCCCAATTCCCAGTTTCCTATCTCATCTTGAAATGCCCTTGTTAGATTTGCGGAAGCTTGGGTAAAGGTGGCAAAATAATTTGCGTAATCATTCTGTGTAGTTTGAACTGATGCTACATTAACATAAAAAAGCAAAACAATAGCTATAGAAGACAAAGAAATCAAGAATATAGTCTTTGTTCTATTAGATTTATTCATACAATTAAATGGAATTACTTAGTTAAAAATTCTTATGTAGTTCTTCTATTTTAAAGTCATAACAATCAAAGTTCAAAAATTTCTAATTTCTATGTTCGGACATCAATCGATCTCTTCTTCCATAACGTAAATTCCTTGTGATCTATGAGCTCAATATTAAATCTACTTGCCAATTCCAATCTGATTTTATCAGATTCCAAATAGTTTTTTTCGGAGCGGAACACATTTCTTTGATATATTTTTGCTTCTATTTCTTCAACCTCTTGCTGAGACACCTGTGGCATTATCAATCCAAATACAAACATAAATTTTTTTAACATGAAAAAAGCATCAGTCAAAAATTCTATATCTGCAGGAGTATCATCAGAAAAAAAATTATTGATCCTTGTAGTGAATTTTAGAAAAACAGTCAATGCATTAGCAAAATTTAAATCATTATTGAGATTTTCTTCAAACAAGTCTAGATAATTCGCTAGCTCTTCCAGAAACGATTGTTGGACTAAATGACCTTTCTTATATAGAGAGGAGTTTCTGGTTCGAAACTCTAATTCATAATAGGCATTCGAAATCTGGCTCCATCTGCTTTTTGTTTCACTTATAATATCCTGTGTGTAGTCTAGAGGTTTTGTATAATGAGAGGAAAGACAAAAAAGCCTAACAACGTTCGGATCAACTTCTTTTAATATCTCTGAAATCTTTATTGTATTTCCAATAGATTTTGACATTTTTTCAGAGTTAATTGTTACCATTCCTACATGCATCCATAACTTCGAGAATTGGGTTTCAAATAATCCCTCAGATTGTGCGATCTCATTTTCGTGATGAGGAAATATTAGATCCTGACCTCCTCCATGAATATCGATATCAGCTCCTAAATATTTTGAAGCCATCACTGAACACTCGATATGCCATCCAGGCCTACCGTTTCCCCATGGACTAGTCCATGTTGGTTCAGTGGAACTAAATTTCCATAATGCAAAGTCCCTTGGGTCATCTTTGGTTTCATCAACTTCTATTCTCGCACCAGAAATTATCGAATCTTTATCCTTTTTGGAAAGCTTACCATATCCTGGGTATGATCTAACTCTAAAGTAAATTCCATTTAGTCCCACGTAAGCTTTATTTTTTTCAATTAGCCTGTCAATAAAGTCAATAATATCAGGAATATGATCTGTTACCCTCGGATAGTCTGTGGCCCTTAACACATTCAGGGCATCAAAATCTTTAAAGTAACTCTCTGTATACTTTTGAGAAATATATTCTGCATTACTATGTTCACTACTGGCCTTTGCTATTATTTTGTCATCTATATCAGTGAAATTTTGTATAAATATCACTTTAACACCTTGAGCTTCTAAGAGACGCCTTAACACATCAAAAACTATTATGGTTCTTGCATGTCCAATATGGCAATCATCATAAACGGTGACGCCACACAAGTAGATCTTAAGTGCATCATTGAATGTACTAACCTCTTCTAACCTACTTGTTAGTGTATTAGTCAATTTCATTTCTAAAAGAATCTTTATAGAAAGACTATACGTCTAGATAAATTTCATTTTTTCTAATCTCAACAGGGAAAGTTGTCAATTTGATACCCTCCATATAGTCTAACAGCTCACCTGTTCTAATATTGTAGTGCCAAAAGTGTAGGGGGCACTCGACGACTTCGCCATTAACCTTTCCGGGTGCTAAGGAGCCATCCTGATGTCTGCAAAGGGCTTCGATTGCATAATACTTGTCTTTGGATACAAATAAGGCTATTCTCTGCCCATTTATATTAAGTTCCTTACCACTACCTTCTTGAATGTCGTCCTTACTGGCTACTTTTATCCATGTCATCTATTAATGCATGGTACTTTATTAAAAATTATAAATGTTTTTTTTGATGTATGTGATTTATATACAATTAAATTAAATTCGATAACTAGACAAGTACAAGTTAGGCGCTAATGAACGATCAGTCCGAAAACATCAACCATAACTCTATTGTTACTTCTCCAAATTCTAAAAGCATGGACTCTAGTGTAAAAAATGTTCAAAACAATTCAACAGAAAATCGAATATACAGAGGGCCAAAGGTTGTCATAAAAAAAGATCTTGTAGTTACTTCGGCTTTACCTTACGCAAACGGTCAGATTCATTTGGGACATATTGCATCGACATATCTGCCAGCCGATATTTTCACGAGATTCGTCAAAATGACAGGTACCAAGATTTATCACATATGTGCTACTGATGATTTCGGAACTCCTATTTTGATAAGGGCAGAAAAAGAAGGCAAAACACCTGAAGAATATGTGAGAGAATGGAATGAGAGGGACAAAGAGGATTTTGCTTCTATAGACATTAGGTTTGATTATTTCTCAAAAACTAGTTCATCTCAAAATATTAAATTTGTCCAGGATGTATTTATTGAATTATATAAAAATAATCATACAAAGGAGGAAGTTGTTGTTCAATTTTTTTGCTCATTTGATGACAAGTACTTACCTGACAGATATGTAATCGGAAGGTGCCCGTTCTGCAATTCGGATAACCAATATTCTGATTTATGCGAATCATGTGGCAGAGTCCCCGAACAAATTCTTGACCCAAAATGTATCCTGTGTGGAAGGCCCCCTATTAAAAAGGAAAGTCTTCACTATTTTTTTAAATTATCTGATTTTGAGAATTCCCTTAGGACCTGGCTTACTAATAACAAGAATTTACAAGAAGATGTAGTAAAATATGTGTTAAATTGGATAAGTACTGGATTGCAGGATTGGGATATCACCAGAGATTTAAGTTGGGGAGTACCCATTCCAAAGATTGAAGGAATTCAAAATTATAGAGATAAAGTATTTTATGGTTGGTTTGATAATCACCTATGTTATATTTCTTCATTTAATACCTTTGCAGAGACCGTTCTTGAGAAAGATGGCAATAAACTCTGGAACGATTCTGAAATAATCCATTTTATAGGAAAGGATATTATTTACCATCATTACCTCTTTCTACCAGCGATTAGGCTTGGAATTAATAGCCAATATAAATTGCCTGATAAAATCATAACAAGAGGCCATTTACTATTTCAAAATAGAAAATTATCAAAGAGTAAGAACTGGTCTATATCATTGGGAGGATTTGTAAAGTCATTTAATCCAGATTATCTTAGATTCTATTTTTCTACCATCATCCCCTACTCACAATCTGATATTAATTTTGATTGGGATAGTTTTTATGAAAAAATTAATAACGACCTTATATCAAATATAGGGAACTTTATCAATCGCACACTTTCCTTTACTAAGAAGCATTTTAATGGAAAAATCCCTTTAAATACGACTTTGGATGGCTTAGATGAACAAGCATTAATAGAGATCAAGCAGATTGCTTATGCTGTAGGTGAATTGATTTTTGGTAACGAAATAGACAAGGCCATGAAGATGATCTTGCAGTTTAGCTCTTTTTTTAACCATTATTTTCAGTCTAAAGAACCTTGGAAATCACCTCAGGATTCTAATAATTCAGTATGGATCTCTGCTAATGCAGTAAGGGCACTCGCAATATTGTTGTTCCCATTTATTCCTACATCAGCTGAGAAAATTTGGAAACAATTAGGATTCCAAGAAAATTTAGCAAGCCAAGAATGGTATTCAGCATCCGAACTAAAAATTTTTCAAGGCCATGATATTGACAAGGATATTACTCCAATTTTTAAGAGGATTGAAAGAGTCGAGATTGAAAATCAAAAAGCTGGATTCATGGATATTAAATCAACAAATACTAAATCTTGAAACAAAAATTATATTGTTTAACATTGGTATAGGTTGGCAATGAGCTTGAAGGCGGCTGCAATGATTGGGAGATTTCAACCTTTTCATTTAGGACACTTGGGATTAGTTCGTCAAATATTAAATGAAAATGGAGAAATAATTATCGTCATCGGAAGCTCTCAAGCCAATTACACCCCAAAAAATCCGTTTACCGCTGGCGAAAGGGTCTGGATGATTAGAGATACACTTATCGAATCAAAAATTGACATGTCAAAAGTATTCATGGTTAATGCCAATGATGATGAGAACAATTCGAGATGGTTTAGCAATATTAAATCTGTAAGTCCACCCTTTAAGATTCTTTATACTGGAAATAATTTTGTAAAGAATCTGATCAAAAATGAAACTTTAATCATAAAAGAACCACAGTTATTTCAAGAAAATATATTCAAAGGGACGATAATTCGGAAATTCATTCTTGAAAAAAACCCTAGATGGCAGGAATTGGTTTCTGAATCGGTAAGAAAAATCTTTAGAGAAATTGATGCAGCAGAACGCATACAAAGTATTTATCAAACTTGGAACGATTCTCCTTTCTCAGAGCCAAATTAATAGATCAAAGGTATGTGTGGATTTTATATTCTCACAAACTTTCGATACTTTGAGGTACTTAAGATTCTTTGAGTAGTAAGGGTTTTTTTGGGATTAGCAATTTGTATTTGAATAGATTTCAGATTATCCCAAGCTTAATTACTAAATTTAGTGTTCAAACAGTGGACAAAATTTGATTTAATCGTCTTGTATAAAAAATTCAAAGTATTCACCTCTTCATTTTAAATGAGGTTTCGTTTCGTATACAAAAAGATCTGATCTAAACTCAACCATATCGATAAAATAGTGACCGTCTCATGATTTTAGATATAAATATATAGTATCAGTCAGTGATTTATCTAATTGTGACAATAAACGATGTAAGTAATCAAGTCTTATGAATATCAATTTCATTCAGCTGGTCAAATTCTAGTCAATCAACATTTACAATTATTTGTCAACCGACTATTCCATTAACCATTTGAATCATTCCAAGACTAAGAGATCGCTAAAAGCTCAACAAGGCTTTAACAATACAAGATTGAACCAATTATTACTA
>DATEIH010000286.1:0-6011 GCA_035279165.1 Candidatus Nitrosocosmicus sp.
ATTTCATCCTGTTTTTCCAAAATTTGTTTAGTTAACCATTCTCTTATCTCTGCTGCATTTTTTATATCGTCATCAGAGTAACCTAGCATAATTTGATTTGATTTTTTTCGATATTAAATGTTATTTATTGTCACTTTTTTCTTTCTGGAAATTTCACTAACCACTTGAACAATAGGTTTTTGTGGAATCAAGTAAACAACAGATTGTAAGAATTAAGACATGTTCCTTAAATTCGGTGTTCTTAAGAATAAAGATTAATGCTAAAAATATGGAATTTTATCCCACGTTTGCTGGCCTTCTATTGACGGACTACTCGCGTTAGTTTATCATTTAAAAACTTTTCCAAGTTTTTCTATTTTATATACTTTATTGTATTAAAATTATATGTGGATAATTTTTACCTTGTTGTTAAGTTAGTTTCAAATTGCTCAAATCGCCTATTTACATAAAATTAAAAACCCTAAATGATTTTGCTAGATTAGTTTGCTCTTTGGAAAGAATTCCAATTCCTATTTATGAATATATTTATCAAAATACAGATATCTTCGCTGCCCAGTTAGATACGCTTAACGGCCACTCAATCATCTATTTTGTCGATAACATAAAGTCAGGGGAAAATCAATATCTTTCGTACAAAATAAACAATAATAACGAAGAAGCGGCAATGGTTAATTCTATTAAGGATACTTCAGCACTATACTCGCCAATCATTAAGTTATCTACTCCACCACAGTCATTCCTTAAACCCACAAAGATAAGTGCTACAACCAAATACACTGGTATTGGTTTACGTGATCTATTTAGTCTGTCAAAATTAGTTGCATTTCACACCATTTATGAGGAATCCACATTGCCGTTGTTTCTTTTCCCAAAACTAGAGAAAAATGATTTGGACGATCCAGATAAAGAATTCAATACAAAATACGTTTTGGGAGCTCATTTAAGCTTGACCGACTCTTCAGATACAAGTTACTTTTATTATGTCTTATTAGAACAAGAGATCGAAAAGAATTTCATGAAATTTAGTCTACAAAAATCAGATGCTCCATCTTTTTCAAATCATATCGATGAACATGGTTATATTTATCTAAAGATCATAAAATTGCAAGATATGCACCCTATAATAAAATTTTAAAATGGACAAACCCGAATCCTTCGCTAGTAGAATTAATAATACCAAAAGACAGAAAAGTAGCAATATCGTTTTGGCCGTAGATCCGACATACGAAGTAGAAAATTTATTTGACTATGTATGTTATATCATAGATCAGGTACATAATTATATTTGTGCTATAAAGCTAAATTTCCATGTAATATTGCCCTTGTCTAAAATTGAACTAAAGAAAATTACACAAATTGCTCATGAGTCTAACCTCCAGATTATAGCAGATCTTAAACTAAATGATATTTTTGATACCAATCAAATTACCATAAAATATCTTTCGTCCTTAGGATTCGATGCTGTTATCGTAAACCCTTTTATAGGAAAGATCAGTCTTAAATCTACGGTTGATTATGCTCATTCATTGAATTTTGGGGTAATATCGCTCGTTTATATGAGTCATGCTGATGCAGTAGAAGGATATGGAGCATCTTTAGCAATTCCAAGCGATATTGACAAAATGGGAAATTCAAAGCCTGTCTATCGGATCTTTTATGATAATTCCAGGTCTGTGGGTGTAGATGGTGTAGTAGTTGGAGGAAATAGGTTAGATATTTTAAAGGAATTACGAGCCATAGATAATGAAGGCCTTCCAATTTACTCCCCAGGTATTATTACACAGGGGGGTGATATCAAAACAGCACTTGAATCTGGTTCTACCTATTTGATTATAGGTAGAGCGATAATCAATTCTGATTCACCATTGAATAAGGTAAAGGACATTTATAACTTAGTACGAGATCTCGAGTATTAGGTAACAGATATACAATTATTTTGAAGCTAATAATTCCCTACAAAACTAAACACCATCAAAAAGGGAACACCTTCAATCACCTTCACACTATTCTCTTTTGCCAGCTTCAGTTTTAGGGCCAGAGTTACAACATCGTTCCCTACCAAATTCAACATTGAAGATGATTTTAGTAAACTTGCAGCTTCCTCCTCATTAATCTCTTCATCATGAAAATATTCTTTTGATATATTTATTGCAAAATCGCCCTTGTTAATCACTTTATCAACCATATCGAGATCACAAATATTGATCATATCTGCCCCTTGATATTTTATCCTCCTTAATGCATACTTGTTGTCTTGATTCATGATAATTCTATCTCCTTTATTGAGATAATAAATGATTGATTATATTTCTACCCAAAAATTAGATAATCATAAAGTAATAATTATAGTGTAATCAAAAAAAAGTAATGGCTACTGACAATAAGGAAAGTGATAATACTCATAATAAAAGACATATTAATAAAAAAGGGATCATCCTGACTAGTATTCTAGTAATAGGTATTATAGGCGCTAGCTTTATTGTTTGGTTTCTGCCATCCGAAAATGCACAAAATAATGGGATGACCAATATGACCATTTCATTCTTGGATCCGAATGATACATTAGCCTCAGTCAATAGTCAATTTTTGTTATTACAAAACGAAGTTCAAAATCAGATTAATGATGCTAAAGCTAATACCGTCAATAAGACATACATTAATAGCGTTATTGACGTCTCGATCAATCAAAACAATGAATTAATGCAGACCTTGTTAAACGGACAACCAAATCAAACTCTAATGGCAAGCTATGTGGCATTAATGAATAATCTAAAAGATTACTCTGTATATTTGTTAAACGTAAAGAATATTACATCAAACTCCCTCAATGTGAGTGAGGACTTGAAAAATTTAGGAAATATTTCAACAATTCTTAAACAAGTCTAAAAAGGATTGTTTATAAAGAGTATTTTCAAACCTTAACAAAGATGCGACTTCTCGAATATCAAGGAAAAGAGCTATTTAATGAATTTGGTATCAAAACACCAGAGTCTGTTCTTGCTGAAAGCGTGGAAGATGCCAGAATTGGAGCTCAGAAACTGGGTTATCCATTTGTCTTGAAATCCCAACTAACAGTAGGCGGTCGAGGCAAAGCAGGAGCGATTCAAAAATGCAAAGATTCCGCTGAACTAGAATCAAAGTTTGGGGATTTATTGCAAAAAGAAGTAAAAGGTGAACTGCCAAGGGGTATCCTCTTGGAGAAAATGGTTGATATTGTGAAAGAAATCTATTTGTCCATATTCTTAAATCGGAGCAAACGCTGCTTCTCGATAATTGCTTCATCAGAAGGAGGAATTGATATTGAACAAACTGATAATAAAATAATTCAGGATATCTCTATTGAAGGTATTTCAAGTGAGTTAGCGAATACTATCGCATCGAATTTGAATATCCCAGATAGATCTAAAGAAAGTTTTGTCAATTTGCTAATAAATCTCTTTAGAGTAGTGGAAGAGAAGGAGGCCGAACTAGCCGAAATAAATCCTTTGGCTATCATATCTGATGACTCTTTACTTGCCTTGGACGCTAAAGTGATTATAGACGATAACTCTCTCTTTAGGCACGAAGATTTGAAAAAGTATCTATATCTTAGCGATTTGGAAAAGCAAGCCTCTGAGAATGGATTTTCTTTTGTTGAGTTGGAAGGAGACATTGCAATTATAGGCAATGGTGCAGGTTTAGTAATGTCAACTCTGGATATGGTTACGGATGCAAATGGAAAAGCTGGAGCTTTCCTTGACTTTGGGGGAAGAGCTACAAGCGAAACTATTTACGAAGCCCTTAAAGTCATAAGTAGACTTCCGAAAATAAAAGCAATACTTGTGAATCTCTATGGGGGAATTGTAAGAACAGATCTAGTAGCACAGGGTATTTTGGAAGCTTATAAGAACAATATATTAACCGCACCGGTTTACGCTAGAATCTCTGGTGCGCAATCCGAAAAGGCAAGAGAATTGCTCAATGGTAGTAGGGCACGTTTATTTGACACAGTAGAGGAAGCAATAAATGCTATAGTCCTAAAGGTAAATAACAACTAAACAGTGAGACTATTTGAGCACACAATTTGATATTTTTAGAATTTTATCAGGAAATGAATCTGATGCTGATTATGAAAAGAAACCCGTAATTATTCAAGGAATCACAGGCAGCTTTGGATCAACACATACAAGATTAATGCGATCTTATGGAACTAATATAGCTGCAGGTGTCACACCAGGGAAAGGAGGATCTAAATTCGAGGATGTTCCTGTCTTTAATACTGTGGAAGAAGCAGTAAAAGCAACAGGTTCAATAATATCTGGGATATTTGTGCCTGCTCCTTTCTTTTATAAAGCAGCCAAAGAAGCTTTGGATAATGGGATTAAACTAATAGTGGCAATACCAGAACACGTGCCAATTATTGATTCAATAAAAGTCTTCGAGTATGCTCAGAAAAAGGGCGCAAGAATGGTTGGACCAAATACTCCGGGCGTGATTATTCCAGAAATAATGAAAGTTGGAATTATGCCGGCTCAACCATTTACAAGGGGCAATACAGTCGTATTTTCAAGAAGCGGGACGTTAATGTATGAAGTTTCATTTCATCTATCCAGCTCTGGGTTTGGACAACGATTAGGACTGGGAATAGGAGGCGATCCTATAAACGGAACTAATCTTATTGATTCTTTTGGGTTAATTAGGGACAGACAAGATGTTGATTCTGTGGTTGTAGTTGGCGAAATAGGTGGTGATGCAGAAGAACAACTAGCCGACTATATCATAAAGACTAATTTCTCAAAACCTGTTGTTGCCTACATAGCAGGAAGATCTGCCCCAAAAGAAAAACGAATGGGTCATGCTGGAGCTATCGTTTACGGAAACTACGGATCAGCCGATTCAAAAATAAATAACTATGATAAGGCTAATGTTCCAGTTGCAAAAAGCCCAAGAGAAGTTCCGTTATTGTTGAGGACAAAATTAAGAAAGTAGAAATCAAAGAGTCAACAAAATCTATTTTTATTTGTCCGACAGTTTATGTATGAGGAAATCCATTTGGAAAAAAGATTTTGTACAAACTGCATGTTAAAAACTGCACATGATTGGACAGAAGAAACAGATGTTATTTACACTTATAAAAGAAAAAGGATTTATAAATGTGGGAGTTGTGGTTATATCTCGAAGAAAAGAGGCTTAAGACCCTCATCTGAATCGGTATACTAATATCTGTATATTTGTTTTAATAACTTTTGGCACCGAATTCAAAATCAGAAGGCTCATTTACCATAATTGGTTAACAAAGAACAATCTACATGAAAAAAAGATATCTTGTTTATCTATCCAATAATAATAATTATTTGCCCTCAAACTCCAGTACGGTTTTGCATTCACTGCGTATGTTGCTACAAAACTATAATAATGCAGTAGTCCGAGATATCAGGATTTCAAGTTATTTCGTTGAAATAGACGTTAGTATAAAGGACGATGGCTCTTTGAGAACAGATGATCCTACTTTTTTTGGACCCATTAGCACTGTAGGATCCTTGATCCGCTTAGAAGAATTGAATGAAGTATCCGATTTTATATCCAAAGAGAAGGCTGTGATGTCATCGATATTCTTATTTAATATGGAAAGATATTGGAAATCTCATGAAGTTTTAGAGGGTGTTTGGATGGACTCAAAGGGACAAGCAAAAAATCTCTTAAATGGGATAATATTAGTGGATGCGGCATATGTACACCTTCAAAAAGGAGAGAATGCCGTTTTTTTTTCAATCCTAAATCGTTCTTTAGAAAAGTTCAAAGACTATCCAGAATACTTTTATGACATAGATATGGAAATTTTGCTAAAGGATGTCGACAAAATAATACGTACCAAAAGTACATCTACTATCAAAATCTGTCTGAAATAAAATTTCCTAAAAAGGTGGGGAAGGGATTCGAACCCTTATATATTCGCTATCTGTATTTTTGAGTCTGCAGGCGAACGCATGGCCGCTCTGCCACCCCACCAGCTGTTTGTTTTATCATTGATT
>DATEIH010000287.1:0-22720 GCA_035279165.1 Candidatus Nitrosocosmicus sp.
AAATTCAATTGTCAATATTGTCAATCTTTATTGCAGCAGCATTGATTGGCTCTGTAGCAACCTTTGGTGATAACATGGCCTTTGCAGGTGGGGATAATCATCATGGTGACAAAAAGAAAAAATCAAATGATGCATTCCAAGGAATAGGTCAAAGTACAGAAACACTCCAGTCATCAAGCTGTGGTTCTGGTAACGATACAACTGCATCATGTAACAACGTAGCCTTGTCATTGAACTTAAATGATGGCAACAACGCATTAGGTCAACAGTAAGACCTTTTTTTATTTTCAAATAACAAATTTTAAGTTATTAACCATATTCTAACTAACCTAATTATACCTTACATTTCTATCAAGAATGGATTTCAAGAATTAAATAAAAATTAGGCGTTCTTATCATCCATTTTATGAATTATATATTATTATTATAGCAATTAACTAAATTAGATTCCTCATTAGTAATTTCATCTATCATAACACTATACCAGAAGTTAATATACTATCTATAAACTAATTCCTCATTAGTAATTTTATCTATCATAAAACTATACCAGTATTTGATATTTGTCGAGTGTTGTATAATCAAGATCTGAAACTATGAGAAGAAAAAATTTTCAATATTTCATAAATGGTCTAGTATCGAAACTAATATGTGAATAGCAAAAGCCGTCAACATGCTAAATTGTACTTTATCTCCTTATTGATACTTTTGAGTATTTTTAGTACAAGCATTATTCAAAGCGTAAACGCATTTAGCATAGGCTTGCCTGATATTCCTTTTCTTAATTTTAATTTTGATAATAATTCTCCTAAGAAAGACAGTTCGTCCGCTATCGACTTTGGTGCAGTTACAAATAATATTCCAGCTTTCAATTTTGACAAAGATGACAAGAAGGAAAACTCTGATTCTAATTTGGATACGTCTTATCAAAGCAATAGCTTTGGGCAGTCCATTGATGATACAACTCAACGTGGATCTGCATCCCTTCCGTTTCCAGCGAATATGATAAATACAGTTCACAGTATTGGAGATGGGAATCCAGAGGAAATTAAGAAAACTCCATTTCATTTCCCTGATACCTTACCAATAGTTGGTGATTATTCGGACGTCCCATCTACCTACCTCTCAGATCCAGTGACCACAGAGGACAACGAAATCCCTGGACAGTATATTGTAGTTTTTAAGGATGATGATACCACTGTTACTGACTTTTTTTCAATGTTATCAAATAAAGCTGAAACACAAGACATTAAAGTGCTGCAAGTTTATGAGAGCGTGATCAATGGATTGACAATTAAGGTTCCAAACGATAAAGTTATTGAGTCAATAGAAGAACTTCCAGTAGTTGACTATGTAGAAAAGGATGTGATGGCTCAGGCGTTTGCACAAACAGTACCGAGTGCGGTTCTAGAGGTTCTATCTCCGGACAAGGAAATGATGACAACAGACTAGTTTCAGAAGGAATTTTAATTTCTATAATATTGTAGATCACAGATATTAAATTAATTGTTGAATTGCAAGCATGCAAGATATTTGGATCTTATATCTATTTTACTATGCATTGATGATAGTCTCTTCTCTTACATCTCCAATTTCGTAGGTGATTATTATGCTAGATCTAATAGGTTAATTTGGAGAATTTCGAATAATCACATTTTCTTAATGGATTATTAAAGAGAGCTATGAGGATGATAGGAACGAATTTTGCTTAAAACCATTTTTTTATATCCGATTAATGACTCCGGATTGGGTGCAATATAATTTGTCATAGAACGATTGTTAAATACAAAGAAATTCATAAAAAAATAATGGTTTATCTGTCAGGGCATAATCAAAATTAAGGACAGCTTTGTATACATGCTTGTCCTGGTGGACATGGAGGCATATCACAACCGCCCGAGTCTTGTGGATTGTCACTTGTAGTAACATTTGCAGAATTCTCTGAAGTTTCATTTTGTAATTGTCCTATATCAAACATATTATTCATTCCAAAAGGCATTTTTTGGTCGTTGGCATCAACGCTAGTTGCCAGGCCAACTTGAAAATAGATTTGGGGGTAAGATGCAAGAGGTATGGACAGAACGAGGACGCCTAATATTGATAGGATTGATAATTTATTCAATAGAGAATTTACTGCCAAATAGTATAAAAAATTTTGATGCTTAACTATAGTTCTAAATTTACACCTTTTTTTATAGTTTAGATGGCATAGATATAGTCTAACCAGAAACCCCGTCCTAGCAAAAGCGAAAAAGACCGTATGATTTAACTGAAAAAAGAGGTTGCAAATTGCTGTGTGAATCTGTTAAGCATATTACATGGGTAAAGAAAAATTCTTACAAGCAGAGCATAAGGGCTATCACAGCCATTAAAACTACCTTGAGAAAATGGGAAAGTCAAGGATGTTGTCAACCCATATAATAAAATTATATCGCACTCGTATTAGAGCCAGAAAATTACTATACACAGGATTCGTTTTGAATGAAATTGAAAAATATTTGTAGAAGGGTTGAGGTTGAATTTGTCTATTTCACATTAAATTATTATTTCGACTTGTATATTGCTACTATGATGATCTTTACTGAGTCAGTAACAACTGACAAAAGCGCAGTTTGGCGGAGGAATCTAATTGCGACTATAATATTTTTATAACGTCCATGGTTTGAGATTCTTTAGGAGATCGTGTGGTATTAGTTCATTCCATGCCTTTAAAAATTCCAGATCCTTTTTTTTATCCCTCAACTCATCTGGTAGAATTATTGGAATTTCTTCAGTGATTGGGTAATATCTAAGGCATGTCCTGCATAGTAATAATCCCTCCTCAACAATTTCAAAAGGATTTTTATTCATTTTGGAATCAGATGGATTTGTTGAGATTGTATTATCTTCCTTCACTTTTCTATCGTTTTTCTTCTCATTTTCTAACACATTATTACCCACTACACTGTTTTTATCTACAATTGTGGTAGAATTGCTAGGGTCTAATTTTGCCTTGAACTGAAATAGTTCGAGACTAGAAACCTTGTCGAAAGGACATACGAGAATATCTAAAAGTTTTTTATTCATGATTATTTACTATGGGTAAAAATATAATCCAATTTATTAATATTTGTTCACTAGGGTCGATAGGTCTACTCATGTGGGTGGAGATAATTTCTTGCGGAGCTAATTGCGTTATTTACCCCCTCATTTACAAAACATTCGGGGTCATAATTTGTCATTTTCGTTTTCTCTCACCAAGTTATTGTTTTTAGTCTAAACAAACAATCTATATCGAAACTAAACATTAGTGTATCTCCAGTTGATTCAAACTGTAAAAACTTAAAGAACCAACAACGTGAGCCTAATTACTCCTCCGATAATCGTAATAACATTTTCATTTTACAATTGGTTGGTACATTCTAATTTGCATATTTTGTCATATCTGCATATTTATTTAATAGTTGATGGTTGTATAATCACAACCATTTAAATGGTGTCTAGTATTATCATCTGCACCAAATAGTTCATCATGATAGAGGTCACTATAATAGTTACTAAATAACAATGATATAATATTGTTACCTAGACTCGGTACTATCTACAGGAACTAGTTCTCCTCATTGTTACAAAAAATAACTGGTGATCAGTTATCTATAGAGTTTGGTTACCTATATAGAATATCACCGGTAGTGTTACGGTTATCTTGTTTTTTTGCGGTATTATTTGAGTGGAAGGAGATGGCATTTTTTCTGCAGTATCACTAGCATAATTATCATAGAAATAAACTGGGGGGGTATAACCACCTTCGGTACTTGTATCAATTTTTTTTACACCTGTAATTGTAAAGTTACCTTCTGAAGCCAAAATTTCAGCCTTCTGTTTGGCATTTCTAAAGGCATCTTTCAATAATTCCAGGTTGATAGTATCTAGAGTTTCCTTTGAAATTACAAAGTCGATATTTTCAACCCGGTTGGCACCATTATTGACAGCTAGGTCAATGAATTTAGAAATATTTGTATTTGCCGAGGTCTTGAGTTCTATCTTGTTTAGAGCAGTATATGATATTATCCTGTCATAATTACTGTTTTCAAAGTTATAATTTGGTGTTATCTGAAAGTTTGAAGTGGTAACATTCTCATCTGAAAGTCCGGCCTCTTTCAATGCTCTTACGATTGTATTCATCTTCTCAGCATTATCTTCTCTAGCCGTGTTGGGATTTGCATTGGTATTTTCGACCGCTAAAGATATCCGAGATTCATCTGAGGGAATTTCTTTTTCTGCACTTCCAGTTGTTGACACTGTAGGTTTTTCCTCGGCAAGTACAAAGCTCTGGGCTTGGACGATAGCGATATTTGAAGTCATTACTGATAGTGGAAGTACGCCAATAAGCAGCATTGCTAAATACGATTTTTTATATAAATACATAAAAAAATTGTGATACTATTATTATTTAAGATTTAGCATCAATACCGATTAAGTATAAGATTTTTAAACGGTATATTAAAAAGTTATATTCCCACAACTTTTAGATAAAAAAGTGGAAAAAATAAACAAAAAACTTCCTAGAGGAATTTTGATAATTACTATACTCACAATTATTAGCGGACTCCTTCTTGTAATGATGTCCGTATATGCGTTTAATTTGTTACTGCCGCTAGGTGGGGTTTATCTAATGGGACCAGCGTTCTTGTTAATTTTGGGAATTGCATCCTTGCTAACAGCGTATGGTTTGTATATGCGCAAAAACTGGTCGTGGAAACTCTTGCTGGTATTATCAGGATTTGGTGCTGCAGGGTATCTGTTAAATGTTGTAAATGGACAGTTTATTTCCATTTTTGGGGTCGTCTATAATGCTATCATTATATACTATATGTATAGACCTCATGTAAGAAAGTATTATGGAATAAGATCGAAAGGGAAAAAATAATTAATAGTTTAACTAGACTTAATACATTAATTTGAATTTTATTTAAGGTTTTTTTATTTGATTTTGAGAAATTTATCTACCTAGAATATCCGACGATACCAAATAACTTCTATGTATATTTGAAGTAACCCACAATTGATAATCTTTGATGATCGAGATCCTAAAAAAGGTATTTCAGATGCGTTAAAGGTCAAATAATATCAAATAATGAGGTCCAGATACTAATCAATTAGAAATGTACTTGGAGTAAACCAGGATTAAAAATCCACTTTCAAATTAGTCCTAAATGAGAAAGATTAATACATGTCTACTCAGAGGGTATCATTGATATATTGTAGATGTTAATTGTTATAGAAGGTGTAGGCAGATTTTATAAATCATCCTTTTTGCAATATCCAGATATCTATATGTTAAAGAGTAAGCCTAATTAGAAATCAAATTTGTTAATTACAGATTTTAGTCCCTTAAATGATTCTGCGGCTCTTAAAGCGTTATCAATATTGTCTAAGGAAAAGGTATCAGTTACTAAATTTTTTAGATTAAGTTCACCTTCGTAAACTAACTTCATTGCTTCTCGGAGGTTATCTGGGTTGGAACTAAAACTACCATAAACTGAAATTTGACCATAATGTATAATGTTTGGATCAATATTAAATGGCTCGCTAAATGAATGTTCCTGTCTGTTCTTAATTCCAGAAAAAATAATTAATTTCCCATTTTTATTAGCAAGATAAAATGCAAGTGTCAATGAGGATGGATTGTTATTTGATACAAAGATCAGATTTGGCTTAATTGACCCCTCTATTTCTTTTAGTTTTTTGTACGAATCCAGTTGATCATTTTCGTTAAAAGCAATGACTCTATTTGCACCTAGTCTTTCTGCAGTTTCCAATCTATGCTTGATTTTACCAATGACCGTTACATCTATTTGAGGATTAAATCTTTTCAATAATTGTAATTGCATTATACCAATTGGGCCGTCCCCTATGATAATTATAGATTCAAAATTCATTGGTTTTATCTGATTTATACCATTAATACAGCATGCTAGAGGCTCAATTAGGGATGCTTCCTCATTGCTTATTCTATCAGGTACCGGTACTAATCCTCCAATTTCAAAAACTCGTGAAGGGATCCGAATATATTCTGCAAAACCTCCGTTGAGAGTAGATCCAATTTCTCTAAGATTCATGCACAGATTGAAATTATTGCTATTACAATACCAGCATTTTAAACAAGGAACTATTGGATATATTGTAACTCTACTTCCTGCTCTCAGGTTATAGTTTGGACCGTTGTAATCATCTACTATCTCAGCGCAGATTTCATGGCCCAAAATTACTGGAGGTTTGACTTTGAAACTCCCAGTTCTAAACGTCCTAACGTCATAACTACATACAGAGCACGACAAAACCCTTAGAATCTTAGAATCACCATCTGGTTTCCACATATCATCCATCTTCTCCAGTTTTATATCGTTTGGTCCATGGAAAAAGGCCGCATACATAAAATCTTCGAATTTGTATTCTACTTTTAGTTATTATATATCTTTAATTTATGATAAGAATATCATGACTAGGTATTTTGATCCTCATATTCATATGTATTCTAGAACTACTGATGATTATGAAAAGATGTCAATTGCAGGAATTGAAGTAATAGTCCAACCATCGTTTTGGCTCGGAGGTCCCCGGACAAGCGTAGGCACATTTGTAGATTATTGGGAGCATATGATCACTTTCGAAACTCAAAGAGCCAAGAGCTTTGGAATAGAGCATTTTACATGCATTTCAGTAAACCCCAAGGAAGCAACCGAAAGGCCCCTTGCAGTTGATGCAATTGAAACAATGCTTAAAATGAATTTTCTAGATAGGGACCGCGTTGTAGCCCTTGGGGAAATAGGATATAATCTAATTAATGAAAGTGAAGAAGAAATTTTCATAAGACAACTAGAACTTTGTAAAAATAGGAATTTGTTAGCAATGATCCATTTACCTCATAATAACAAGATAGAGGGGATGAACAAAATGGAAAAAATTTTCCAAGCGGGTAACTATAATTTTGATAAGATATTAATCGATCATAATACGGAAGAAACAATAAAGAAAACTCTTGACTGGGGAGCGTGGGCAGGACTTTCAGTTTACCCTGTTACTAAACTATCTCCAAAGCGTGTAATTGACATTGTCACAAAATATGGGAGTGAAAAACTGATGGTAAATAGTGCCGCTGATTGGGGAGTTTCTGATCCACTAAGCGTTCCACTTACAGCTAGAGAAATGAGAAAAAACGGTTGCAAGGCAAAGGATATCGAAAATATTACTTTTTACAATGCATATGATTTCTATAGACAGTCAAATAATTTCACTTGGAGACCATGATGTATCATAGATCCTTTAAAGCAAGTTGATCATAATAGAGTGAAGGGATGACTAATCAAGTCTTTACATTGGTTAATGTTGTTACCAAATTATCAGTATGTTATGATAAAAATATATGTTAACAGATATATATATTTCTGCATCACTAAAAACGACTGCAAATTAGTATATTAGACTTTGAACAAACCCTAAAAAAATGAAAATTGGAGTAGCCTTATCTTTGGGCTAATGCATTATTGCCGGTGTTGACCTGGTTTTGGAAATTAAAGTTGTTACCAGATCCAACTGTATTTCCACCTGAAACAACTTGGCTATTCTGACTGGAGGACTGTGATTGACCTATTCCTTGACTGGCTTTATTGCCGCCCTTCCCATTGCCATCCTGTGCCAATGCATTATTTCCGCTGTTTTTTTGGTTTTGAATGTTTAAATTGTTACATGAAGCACTAGTACTACCTCCTGAAACACATTGAGAATTCTGACTGGAGGACTGTGATTGACCTATTGCCTGTGATGCTCTGTTACCATTATTATCATCATCTCCATTGTGATGCCTAAAGTAATTTTTGCACCAGTTTTTGCTATGATCATCTCTGCAATCTTCCCAATCTTTGTACTTTTGCTTTGCTTGTACGCTGTTTATTCCTGATATAGAAGGGCCCATAATCATTACTGTCGCAAATACTGCTACAATCAGCAGTGCAGTTTTTTTTGTATATTTGAACTTAAACATTTTAGCCTAAAATTCAATATTATGAAAATATGATATAACAATTTGTTAAGATTATCAGAGTAGTTACTTCTGCTTAATAAGTTCATAATTTTGTTACCTGATACTATTAGAATTTCTTTATTAAGCACTGGGAAGGCCATGCAGATGGACTCTTAAATTCTTTGAGTATATTTATAAAAGAGATATTGTAACTCGTGAGTAGTTAATCATTTCTATTGTTACGATGGCCGGGGTTACTCATTATAGATAGTAGAATGATCTGTAAACATGATATAGTATGATAGTTCTATTACTATTATTATCTATATATTCAATTTTATCTAATAGAATTTCTTATTCTTGATAATACCTGATTCCAATACTATTAGGATAGATTCAGTTCTGCAAAAAATAGAGGTAACAATACTATATTAAAGAAGGGTCTATTGTTGACCTGCTGCGTTTTTACCATCTTGTGCGTTGATAGACAAACCTACATTGTTACATGATGCAAGTGTATTATTGTCTGTTGCACATTCTGAAAATTGGCCTGTTTCAGATAATTGATCTAAAAATTGTGCTGCGTCGTTGCTACTTTTTTTAGTTGCAAATGCCATACTATCACCTAAGGTTGCTACAGAGCCAATCAATGCTGCTGCAATAAAGATTGACAATATTGACAATTGAATTTTTTTATTCATGTGTATATGTCCTTGATATTGTATAAGTGAATTGTTTAAGCAGATTCTGAAATAATCTTACTATAATTAATTTACATATATCTGTAACAAATAAACAACCAACAGAATAATATTTTGGCTTTGCTTTTGTTCCAAATCAGAGTGATAAAGTCTTTGATTTATCAGACCACAAGCTTCTTTCATTTCCGAATGCCTGGTCATGGAGAACTAAATAATACTTGATCAAAGCAAAGATGCATCTTCTTGTGCCTAATTCTATAGAATTCGGTTTCAGACAAAGCGATCCATATTGAAATATTAGATATACTTTAAAGAAAAGCGCTAAGGTTCAAGTGAAAATCTTTACATTTAGCTTGGGTACAAAAACCAAACTTAGTAAATCAACAATCTTTATTGCTATAAAAACAAGTGATGCTTTATTCTTCATTTTGGATATCACAAAAAAATAATAATGTTGGTTTCAAGCACTGGACAATGCTCTAGATTAACTTTGATCAGGGATCAAGTGAGATAATTGAACAAATATGTGAACAAATTAAACTAAGTGAAGATCTTTATACTGAGATTTGGAATGTTCATAAGAACCAGTTTTAGAAACTGTCATAAAATTTTGACCAGAATTTTTTCTCTTCTTGCATATAGAGCAAAATCTTATATGCTGTATCTGGTTCTTTCCCTTTACTTTGAATTAAATTCGAATTGTATCTTTCAAAACCTCGACTTCGTTGAGATGATTTTTCCTCATTTCCCCGTGTAACAATTTTGAAGTTGTCTCTATGCTTTTTCATGCTCATTTTTGTCCATTAAACTATAAAACAGGTAGATTTTTCTATGAAAAAAATTAATTAACTATAAAAAATAACACACGAAATGGATATGCTCCAGATAATTAATTGAACGATTTCTCGATACTATATTGTGTGCCTTATATCTCCAAATTGTTCAGATATTTTGACATTGAGAATGAATTTCCTAAGTAATTAAGGTAAATTATTAATAAAATAAAACATAAAAATGAAGACTAAGAAACTCCACTAGGCTGTTTATGTTCTGAATGCTCAAGCTTTATGTGCTCTTCTTTCTCATCCTTGTTTCGAAATGTAATCCCGCAAAGATGGCAAGTGCTATCTGAAGATTGCTTATTTGTTGGTTCACCTGATGTACCCATATCAACTACTATACAACAATTGTAAATATAAGCATTGAATGGCTTGTTTGAGAGGGGCTGCTCCACGCCAGAAAATGTATGATTTAGGTAAATAGTAGTTTGAATATACTTTTAGATTTTATACCTTTTTAAAGACCGCTCTCCTCTAATAAGTGATTTTTGACCACCAATATTTGATAAATTTGACTATTGATTTCATATTGGAGATCCATGATTGATACCCATTTCATCGAATAATGAAGCCTGAGAATTCAATCCAGCTTTCATAGAAGACATTGTACCTGTTCATTAAAAACTATTGAATGCTTGCTGAATTCAGATATATGGGGTTTCTGAAATTGAACAATCTTTCCTTTATCTCGTTTCCTTACCTTTCAATATTTCACAATGATACATTTATCTATTTTTTTTATCCAATTAGCGTAAATACTAGATATATTTAGTTTTATATTAGACTAGGTAGGAAATTGAAAAATGGAAGGGATCGATGATAAAAACAATGATGATTCTAACTTGGATCCAAACGACGATACGGATATCACAAAAAAATACTTGATAGAGATTGTTGGAAAATTTAAAAATACTTCTACCATAGAGCTTCCAAATTATGAAGAAGCTTTAGAGTTATTTAATCAGAGGTCGAAAGAGGGAAAAAATTTGATACTTTATGAAATACACAAGTCAAAAATTGATGGGTCGATGGTAAAAAAAGTTCCGGTACTTAATACGTCCAAACATGCAGAGAGGATGCGAATTCTGCAGGATGAATTAAAGGATTCTAATCCTGCAAATATTGGAACAGTCAGTACTCCAGTTTCTGCATCGTCAAATCCAGATCAGAAAGGTAAAATGACACCAGGTACAATGAAATTTAAGATAATAATTCTTGCTGCTGTGGTAGCTGGCTTTATACTAACAATATTTATGTTAAATATTATTGCAGGTGGTGGAAGCGGAAATATGTCTGCTCATTCAATTGCATTTGATACTATGCACAACTTAGTTCAGACTACAGCATATGATAATCACAATTATAATCATCAAGATTTGGTTTCGGTATACTTCCTCCTTTAGTTTTTATCGTTCTTTTAAGACCCATCTCCACTTTTATAAATTCTACTAGAGCATTTCTTTTTCATAATATTATTTGAGCTTAATCCGGGCTTTGCTCAACATCCAAAACCATTTCACCTCGACATTGTTAGATATCCGAGATCTAAAGCGATTACATTGCTTTATATAGACTTCTTCTACTGGGATATTTTCATCTAAAAGAGAAAAAATTTTTTTTTACAGCGCTACTAAATAATATCGAAATTCTGCTCTACAACTTATAGCCAAATTTGGCTAGATTTTAGAAATTATGAGAATCAAAAAAATGGGATATCTTAAAAAATATCAAGATCAAGGATATTCAAATGATAGTGTGAAATCTTCTAAAACCTTAGGAGAATCCATTTTATCAAAAAATTGTCATATGGATAATAATTGTCTTTTATTCCCAATCATATAATAATAAATCTAACAGTGAATTGTTGTGAATAGTTTCATATTATTGTATTTTCTTATCACCGCAGTTGGTGGAAGTTTGATCTTATTTGATTATGATGATGTACATGCACAAAGTACTGATTTTCAACTACAATCTTTGTCCTTTAATACTCCCTATTCTGATATGCCGATAAATATCCAAGGCTCCCTTTCAGACCTTGGTGATATTGATGAAGAAGTAGGCTCTCAAGTTAACCAAATAATAAAACCAACATTACAAAATCCGCTAGAAAAGTCTGAGTCCAAGGAAGATGATAAAGTCTCCCCCAGAAATAGTGCTCTAGAGGATGGATTTGGTGAATCCGATGCTACAACTAATAGCGGTGTTGGCAGTCATGGCGATGTATATGTAATAGATTACAGTAATATTCGCGTTCAAAAATTTAATACTCAGGGGGAATTTATCTCGAAGTGGGGTACAAAAGGTAAGGCAGACGGTCAGTTTGGAGTGCCTCATGGAGTAGATGTAGACAAAGAAGGGAATGTTTACGTAGTTGATATGGATAACAATAACGTACAAAAGTTTGATAGCGAAGGTAACTTCTTGTTTAAATGGGGTTCAATGGGCACAGGAGACGGTGAATTCATGCATCCTCATACTATAAAATTGGATTCTTCAGGCAATTCTTATGTAAGTGACATGGCAAATCTTAATATTCAAAAGTTTGATAGCGAAGGTAACTTCTTGTTTAAATGGGGTTCAATGGGCACAGGAGACGGCCAATTCAATGCACCTGAAGGTGTTGCTATAGATTCATTGGACAATATTTATGTCACTGATACTGATAACAACAACGTTCAAAAGTTTAATAACGAAGGTAATTTTATCTCTAAATGGGGAACTACCGGTGAAGGTGAGGGTCAATTTAAGAAGCCTGCTGGACTGGACATTGATAAGAATGACAATATCTATGTAGTAGACGCAGGTAATAGTCGAATTCAAAAGTTTGATCAGAACGGTGAATTCATATCAGCATGGGGATCTAAAGGACCAGGTAAGGGACAATTGGCAAGCCCACATGATGTTGCTGTCGATTCTGATGGAAACGTATATGTAGTTGAGCAGCTGAATTACAGAGTTCAAAAGTTTGATCAGAACGGTGAATTCTTATCGACTTGGGGATCCATGGGAAGCAATAATGATCAATTTCTTGATCCTCATAGCATCGTTGTATCATGATTTTTTTCACTATTATTAATATTTAGTTTTTAGCTTAAATCGTCTATCAATTTATTTGGGCTGTGTTCTTTCAAAGTATGAATAGGTCTACTCTACGGATGAGCATTGTTAGTATAATTATTCAAAGATCATAGACTATCTTAATCACTACATAACTATTTAAACCAAAGAAAATAATTTTTTTTGTGAAATATGCATTTAGCACTAATGCCTTTACGAATTACTCATTAACCCAATCAATAGAAGAAATCTCCAAAATAGGGTACGAGGGAGTCGAGATAATGTGCGACGTACCTCACGCTTATCCACCTGATATGGATGCAAATAAAATTGATGAGATTAGGAACTCACTGATTCGCAATGACATGCAAATTTCAAATCTAAACGCTTTCACTCTCTATGGATTAGGTGATACCTATCACCCTTCTTGGATAGAAGATGCAGACGATGCCAGGGAGCTTCGAATAAAACATACATTAGATTGTATTAATATGGCTGAAAAACTTGGAGCAAAAAATATTTCTATAGAACCAGGAGGACCGATCGCAGTGCCTGCCTACAGAGATAAGTATTTGAATCGTTTTGCAAGTGGAATAAGAGAGGTTCTGTTGCAAGCGGAAAAAAAACGAATAAAAGTTTTGATCGAACCAGAGCCTGAATTATTAATTGAATCTTCATCTGAATTTTTGAATTTTATTAAGAAATTTGATTCAGAATTTTTAAAATTAAATTTTGATATTGGTCATTTTTATTGCGTTAATGAGGACCCTAGCGATTTAATTTTAAAAATGCAAAATTTTATTGAACATTTTCATATGGCCGATATTAAAAACAGAAAGCATTATCACTTAATTCCTGGACATGGATCAATTGATTTTAGAGCGGTGTTTGCCAAACTAGATGAAATAAGTTATGATGGGTATATTACTGTCGAACTTTACCCTTATAAAACAAACCCAATTGCGGCCGCTTCAGAATCGATGAAGTTTCTTAATTCAATTTAAACAGATGTTAATAAACACATTTGGCTGAATTATTATGTTACAAAATCCCTATCTGAAGCTCTTCCGAATTTCTAATATTTTTACAATTCCTCCAGATATTATTGTAGGATTTTTAGCGGTATCATTTAATTTAAGTCCTTCAACAGGTTACAATATTTCTGATCTCTTCATCTTGATTTTTTCCTCAATATTTTTATACCTTGGAGGCATGGTCTCAAATGATTTACTCGATATCAAGATAGATAGGCTTGAGCGACCAACTAGGCCTCTAGTATCAGGTGAAATCAAAAAAACAAACGCACTATTGCTTACGATCCTCATGTTTAGCTTGGGTATGATCCTAGCATCTTTTGTGAATCTGTTGGCTCTTGGAACCTCGGTGTTACTTATTATAGGTATAATATTATATAACTATAGAATCAAGAAAGGCTTTTTCAGACCATATTTAATGGCGGGTATACGATCTTTGAACGTTCTATATGGCGCCAGCTTTATTCTTGATATGTCTAGCCAAAGCATGTTAGGAAACGGAGATCATATGATATCTAACACTGGCATTAACTCTTCTTTATTACTTGCCTTAGCATCATTTGCTGTATATTTTCATATTTTCGTCCTGACCTCTTTAAGCAAAAGTGAAACAGCCAGAGAATTCTTAAGCGCCAAAAATGTCCTAAATATTCAAAAAATTCAAATCGCTTATATTATTTTTCTGCTTATTACTTTATCTCTAGCAATAATGTTAATACCCTTCAAATTAGATTTTCTAATTTTTATTTTATTCTTTTTGTTTTTGATCAATTTACTATTTAATAAGGCCTCCAAAATGGGTAGTACTCAAAATGAGAAACTGATAATTTTCATGGTCAAAAACATGTTAATCCTCCTTATAGTACTAGATTCAGCATTTATAGCTGGCGAAGCGGGTCTGTTCATAGGGTCAATTGTAGCATTGCTTACTATTCCCTGCATAATACTTGGCAAATGGATTAACGTGACGTGAGCGAGTCCATAAAATTAGGAATAAATTCATTATTCTTTGTGTCAGTTTGAGAATTGATAAGATATATCACATTTCCCAACTTGATAATTAATTACAAATTTTTTTAAATGGGTTTTCATGATGTGTATATTACATGGGTATATCTACTAAATTGGCTTTAATTGAACGTATCAGTTGTTTCTTATCATTGGCTTTTATCATCATTTGGTTACCTAGTGGTCAAATAAGTCATGCTTCATTTATCGCACCTGACAGGAGCTCAACGCTTTCCAATTTGTCAGCAAGTAATTTTGAAAGTAATCCAATAACTACGATAATTACTCCAAATGAAAGTTCAAGGTTAGGTGGAAATTCTACTAATGACGAGAATGTTACTAATATAATGCTTCAAAATGTTACAAACTCAAGTTCATTGTCACCTGCTGACATAGATTCTATAGAAGGTATAAGTGAAGGCAATACGGATACCTTTAATGATACCATAAAGGCTAATTTTAGCAGTGAAGTTTCTAGCAACAATACATTGTCAAACTCAGAACAAAGAGGTGAATATCTAACCGATAATAATGGCAATCATTATTACAATATAAATAATTGCAGCGAAAAGAAGGGATCTTCGGGTATAGGAGAACTATCTGAATGTGAAGATGCTGCAAGAGAAATGAGCAAAGACTAAAAATGTGAAAGATTATCTAGAAAGAAGTGATCGGAGCTCAAATACTCCAAACTAATTAATTATTTTTTTGTCTCTGCGTTTTCGAATTTGATCCATCTAAGATTGGTCCTTTGTGGTTTATATCCAGAAAATTAAGATAAGGACATGCAAAATATTAATTAATAGAGTATGTCTTTTTAGGGTGCTAAATTCTCACTTTTTAAGTTACTGAGCGTGTTCTTTTCTCGTAAAGCCATAATTCCTGCAATCACAAATAAAGCCAATGCCGGTATAGCAAACCATTGAATTAGAGCGAATAGCATTATCCCGCATGCTATTAGGATGCATCCAACAATCTTGTTATTCTTAATCTTAAATGCAGCAACAAGAGCTCCTACGTTTATGGCTATGATCGCTATTGCTATCAGCAGTGCCCAACCAACGAAAAGTGCTAAAATTGGGATTCCAACAAAGCTATTAATTAGAAAATACAAGAAGAGCCCAATAAAGGGAATTATGAGTCCTAAAATAGCTGTAATAACTGTAAGCTTCTGATATCCTTTCATACTTCTATGTATAAACAAAGGTAATTAAGCCATGATCCTATTTTTCCCACTTTAATCTTGTCAGTGATTTAGTACAGCACCATACCAATTAACAACGCTGTCTAAAGAATGTTTGTTGAAAGTTGAAAATTGGGTGACATATACGATGCCATCCTTTTTCCTGCTGCAAAGCCAATCGTGGTCAATGTGATGTCAGCCCTTTCAACAACTTCCAGTTTTTCCAGATGTGTATTGGTTTGAAGGTAAGACATTGAGACATCAAGCAAGGGATTTGGATGTTGTTTCTGCTTGATAACAATGTTTTATTAGATGCAATATTAGGTGCACCTAACTATAATATAAACAATTTTCTGATTTTCAAATGTAAGAATATCGTCAAAAATTCTACTGGGTGTTAGTTTTAAACGATAAAATGCCGTTTTACCATGATTAATATACCATTCATTAGTTTTAAATAAGAACTTACAATAACTCTTACATATGGCAAAATGTCCATTTTGTAAAGAAGCAATAAATCTAAGTCAATTAATTACAGAGGAATTTGAAGATGGGGATCTGTTGTTCAAATTCTTAGGCTTAAGTTGTCCAAAGTGCGAGGTACTATTAAAAATACAAAAGATTGATTAATAACGGGTTAAACAATTACTCGCTATTATCAGATTAACACTCGTGCACATCTTTTTCAGTTAATCATTTATTATATCTTTTTGAAAAAAGAAACTAATTGCATTTGTGTTTTGAATCTATTAATTATGATAGCAACTTGATAATAACAAGAAAGCTCCTACTTAAAACAGGTAATGTGTCCTAGTAGTTTTTTTATCAAATATGAAAGCGGAATTTTCTGTTGATTAATAAATAGTATGAGTAATATATTTACGTGGTTGACAAAGGACAGTAATAAGAGTTCAAATTATACTATTATTTTAGACATAGTGGGATTAGCTGTTTCCCATATTGATTCTTCACCCCACAAATATCCTAACATTTCAAGTTTGATAGAAAATGGAGGTGAGTATGGATATATGACTCCCGTTTTTCCCTCAGTAACTTGCACCGTACAAGCCAGTATTTTGACAGGAAAATATCCAAAGGAACATGGAATTATTTCAAATGGTTATTTCGATAGAGAAAATCTTCAGACTTCATTCTGGGAGCAATCTACTAAACTTGTTCAGACTGAAAAAATTTGGGATACTCTAAAAACCAAAAATAATGAGCTTAGAACAGCTCTTTTATTCTGGCAAAATTCTATGTACTCAAATAATGACTTTGTTGTTACACCACGTCCTATCCATTTAGAGAACGGACAGATAGATATGTGGTGTTATTCCAAACCAGTAAACTATTATGAGAAAATGAAA
Organism: Candidatus Nitrosocosmicus sp.; assembly: GCA_035279165.1. Taxonomy (GTDB): domain Archaea; phylum Thermoproteota; class Nitrososphaeria; order Nitrososphaerales; family Nitrososphaeraceae; genus Nitrosocosmicus. The sequence continues at coordinate 17,195 of DATEIH010000287.1, forward strand.
AAAGAAATCGGTGAGTTTAATTTGATGAATTATTGGGGTCCATTTTCATCCATAAAGTCTTCTGAATGGATAACTAAATCTGTCCAATACACCATCAAACACATGCGTCCTAATTTGCTATATGCTTACTTCCCGCAACTCGATTATACTGCACAGAAATTCGGTCATTCTAGTTTCCAAGTAAGCGATGATTTGAAGCAAATCGATAACTTCGTTGGTAGTATTATAGAAAAGAGTAAGGAGGCTGGTATTTTTGATGATACTCATTTTCTCTTGATGTCTGAATATGGATTCAACGATGTCAAAGATGCGATAGCAATTAATAGAATTCTAAGAGAGAAGGGATTGCTGCACATAAGAACCATTAATGGAAAAGAGTATATCGACTATGAATATAGTGAAGCTTTTGCAATGGTAGATCATCAGGTAGCACACATTTACTTAAATGATAGTAACAAAATGGGTAAAGAGAAAATTAAGATCGTAATCGAAGATATCGATGGAATTGATAAGGTTTGTGATAAGGAAGAGAAGCAAAAGCTTCACATCGATCACGGAAGAAGCGGAGAGCTCATTGCCATAGCCGAAAAAGACAAATGGTTTAGTTACTACTGGTGGTATGATGACCAGTATATAAAGAGCCAAAATCCAGATGTTGCAATAGCAGATGATTTTGACAAAGCACCTAGCTTTACCAAAACAGTCGATATACACAGAAAACCCGGGTATGATCCTCTAGATTTATTCATCGACCCAAAAAGAAAATGCATCTCCACAGATACTAGCCTGATAAGGGGTTCCCATGGGAGGCCATACGATATTGAATCAGGGGAGGGATTATCAGCATTTCTGTCAAACAAAAAAATTGAACACATAAACAGAGAGAATTTTGATGGTCATCCAGTTATAAATTGTTTGGATATTTTTGATATTGTAAGAAAGAACTTTGTTTAAAATGGTAAGAAAATTAGGTAGCATTTTAGAAGAATATGATTCATGTATAAGTTACCAATAAGATGGCATTCTCATTTTCAATTACCTTATCCTCATTTATGAACATACAAGAAAACGAGATGCAAACTTTGGAGAACCTTAGTCAATTAGGTTTGACGGAAGTGGAATTATACGGGGAACCTGATGATATGGACTGGAATTATTTTAAGGATCTTTTAAATTCATATAACATTCGTGTGATAGGTATCACCGGCATGTGGGGCATGTCGAGTTCAAACGGCTGGAAAAGGCGTCTCCTAAGTAACGATAAATCGATACTGAAATATTCTGAAGAATATGTTCTAAAGTGCATTAGATTGTGTAATTATTTTGGAGGCAAGCAAATTAACCTTTGTTTGTTTTCAGATCCAATTTACTCTTTTGATGTAACTCATAGGAACGTTATTCAAAATAACAAGACTAAAACGTTGTCTAGTTGTGTGCCATTATTGAACCGTCTTTTAAAATTCGCTAAAGAATTTGGTGTCACTCTAGTGATCGAACCGCTTAATCGATATTCTACACCCTACTGTAGTACTTATTCAGATATAGCACCGCTAATAGAAAGTTGTGATGAGCTAGAACTAATGTTAGACACTTTTCATATGAATATTGAAGAAGATTCTTTTGAGGAAACAATTCTAAATTCTCAGCATAGCCTTGCACATATGCACTTTGCTGATAATAACAGGAAGATGCCAGGGTTTGGTCATATTGATTTCAGCATGATTTTAAGAACCTTAAAAAAAATTATATATGAAGGAAAAATTAGTTTTGAACCTACAATTTCAGAGAGAAACTATGTAGATGATATAAAATTTGGGTTAGACTATGTAAAAAAACTTGATTTGAAATATTAATTTTATAAGAATTCTGAAATATTAGTTGTTAACTTTTAAAATAATTTGTAGCACATCAATCTTTATTAATAAAGGCAATAGCATAATTACAGATTATTTTGAGTGAAGCCTATGTATTATTGAACGTTAATTATAAGAAACAATCCAGTGTAATAGATCAAATAAAAAAGTTATCAACAGTAAAGGCAGTAAAATCTGTATATGGAATTTATGATCTGCTGATCATTTTTGAGTCCGATATTTTGCAACAAGTGAAAAGCGAAATAGACGAGAAGTTACCCCTGATAGATGGAGTAGAGAATATGACAACGTTGATATCAGTTTCATAAGAGAAGACAAGGGATGTTTACTTAAGGTAGAATATGGAGAATTGATAGAGATTGTCAATAGAAGAATATGAAATTATTATAGTAGGTGCAGGCCCTTCAGGGCTTTCAGCAGGCATATTCGTGGCAAGACAGAGGACCAAATGTCTCTTGATTTCAAAGGATTTGGGCGGACAGATGAATCTTATTCCAAAACTTGAGAATTATCCTGGAACCATGATGTCAAGCGGACCGCTACTTGCTAAAACATTAGAGAATCAATACTTGACATTTAATGGTGAAATGACTTACGACACCGTTGAGAAGGTTGATCAGGTAGAGGGAAGCGCAGACTTGAAGATAAAAACAGGACGTTCAGAATATCTTACGAAAGCGCTAATTCTAGCTCCAGGTAAAGTTCCTAATAATTTAGGTGTAGAAAATGAAATGCAATTTCAAAACAAAGGTGTTCATTATTGTACGAAATGTGATGCTCCGTTTTATCAAGGAAGAACTACTGCAACTGTTGGAGTTGGGGGCTACCTTCTAGAATCAGGGATATTATTGTCTAGAATGGCATCAAAAGTGTACCTTATTTACCGTGGTGGTCAGCTTGGAGGAGATAAGGATATGATAGAATCTATAAAGAAGAAAAACAACGTGGAACTTATCCCAAATAGTATGGTGACTTTAGTTTCAGGTAACAATGCTTTACAGCAGATTCAAATAAAGGATAATGCTGGTGAAGAGAAAATGATAAACGTTGATGGTTTATTTGTCGAGATGGGATCAAAGATAAATCTAGATTTTGTAAAACATCTTATTCAACTTAACACAAAAGGTGAGATCGAGGTTACTAGCGGTGGAAAGACCTCTCATCCTGCAATTTTTGCCTCTGGCGATGCAACAAACATTCCATATAAGCAAATCGTAGCAGCTTGTGGTGACGGCGCATCTGCGGGAATTTCTGCATTTAATTATGTTGAAAAATTAAAGGGAAAACCGGGGATCCGCTCTGATTGGAAGAAAACGATTGGTGATACTGTGTTTCATTACTAAGCTAATTTATAGGTCTCAATTTCTCCATTTACCTTGAATTTTAAAGAGCACACATGTACTTTCCGCCCATAATTTAATAGAGATAATGTTGTTTTTTATTAACATCTAAATCTCATTAAGGCATGATTAACAGCCAGTCTGCTTTTGATTTTCTCTGTATCTGAGATACTTTACCAAATTCATAGAATAGAATTTTTTCAATGAAGGGATGTTCCTTTCATATTCATCAAAAACAATAAATAATGTAAATCTGATAAACTCCTCGATCTCATTAGAATTAATTGATCCGGATTCAAACAATTCATTAATTATCGTTTTCAATTTGCTAGTCGTTTCTTGCTCTAAGCTAATACTAATATTTGCGTATGATGTCATTTGAATATTATACTTGATTTTGTATTTATCCTATTCTAAGTAAATTTTTAGCGATATTGTTGATTTATTTATTAATATCATATCTCTATTTATGACGTGATGTAACATTGTGATTTTATTTAGCGCAGCGCTTTTGCCATTTATTTATATGGGGGAAAATAGGAGGAAAACAATTTCATGATGGTAACAATGCAGTATATAATAAAATATTCAAAGTATCTTGACTCAAATCTGAACCATCTTCCAAATTTGTTTTGCCAAGGTATATTTCATACGAACAATGGATAAATAAATTTAGTTAGCAATTTTTTACTGCTACATTCTTCAAATTTGATATAAATTATAAAAATCAATTTCTAAGTGTCTATGACCAGTACTAAAAGTTTTTCTACAAAAAACGCAGGTGTTCTAGTAGTAGCAGTATTTTCCATAGCAATCTCAATAGGGCTTAGTCAAGTGTCCTCGGCAATGGCTTTGGATGACCTTTTGAATTGTAAAGCGGTTGCAAATGGATCTAATGATCTCGACGCGAAGGATATAAAGTCGTGTGATGAAAAGGTTGACAAAGTATCAAAGAATTCGGGGATAAAATCTGAAGATGATGATTCTGCTTCTTCAAATGTTGACGAGGCCGCTGACAAAAGTAATGGGGTGGAAAGTAAAACTAACAGCCTTCTAACAGCAGGTCCCGCAGTAGCATCACCTGAAGATCACATTATCAAACCAATAAACCTAAATAAGGGAACAGAGTCAGATGAGCCTCTAAAAACAAATAATGATAAGAACAAACAATCAGCCGATTCTTCACCAAAACAAATATTCCAAGATAAATTGGATTTGAGCAACCCATTTGACAGAAATACAAACACTGATGTTGCAGAATTTTACGAATCATTTGATTTACCTTATACTGCAATATACAAAAACCAATAAACTGCCACCTTCATACATTTTTTAAATCATTTTTTTTGACCTATTCTTAATATTAAGGTAAATTCATCAAAATTGGTAAAACCTTTTGTTCTTCAACTCATGTTTGTCTCCAACTTTATATCATGCTTGGTTTATGGGATTAAAAAGGTAGATAATTCATATAGGATTAGACCCTTTACTAGATTACAGAAAAAAATTGTAATACCATACTAGGACTATCAAGGTCGTACTTTGAAATAATTTATCTAGACCGTATGTATTAGATCTGTGAGATTTCTCTTTGGTTTGGGAATGAGCATTTTCTTTGGATATCCTATGCATAAAATTGAGGAGGGTGCTAAATCAGTACCGACTACTTCTTTTAATAAATGTTCATTAAACATCCCTATCCAAATGGAGCTCAAACCTAAAGCATGAGCTGCTAGTTGAGCATAACCAGCCGCAAGGGTCGCATCTTGAATAGAAAATTTATTTAGAACCTCGGAATCAAAATTTAAATTTATTCGTGAGGGGTTAGAGCAAAATACCAAAACTAATGGTGCATTTACATAAGGTTGGTTATTAGCGGCTTTTATGAGGTTCTGTTTTAATTTTGTATCCTTGAGATGATAGATCTCGAAACCTTGGAATCCGCCTGCAGTCGGGGCTGTGTCGGCAGCAGCAAAAATTATATCTATTTTCCAATCCTCTATTTCTCTTTCCTCAAATTTTCTCTGTGAACGCCTATTTAACATAACATTAAAAATATTACTACTTAAGACGTCGTCTATTTCTACCTTTTCTTGAGGAGCCGGTTCTTTTGGATAAACTTTTGGAAGTATATCGGACGGAAACATACTATCCAAAATTCTATTATCTTCCAATATTAATAATATTGAAGAGTTATTAAAAAAGATTCTAGATTGAAAAATTAAATTCATTGTTCCATCAAAATCAAATTGATACTATAAAATAGATTTGCATTGTTCTAATTAATTAAGAAGAATGACGAAAAGTTCTAT
>DATEIH010000288.1:0-23624 GCA_035279165.1 Candidatus Nitrosocosmicus sp.
CCAGAAGTACATAAAAGTAGGGAATCAATAAAAACACTTGATTCCATAGTTTATCAATTAATTGAAGATAGAAAAGAGATTACCCCTAACGATGAAGGTAAAGGATCAGATAGACAAGTAGAGAAGGAGGATGACTTGTTATCAAGGCTAATACAAGCACAATTACTATCAACCATTAAATCAAAAGTGAAGCAAAATAATGAATTCGACAAGGATCAAACAAATATGATATCGGACCTTAACCCCATGACTGATCAGCAAATTAGAGACAATGTTATAACCATGCTCATAGCAGGACACGAAACTACATCAAATGCAGTTACGTGGACGTATTATCTCATATCCCAACATCCAGAGGTAGAACAAAAAATGTTTGAAGAAATAGATTCCGTACTTTTAAAAAATATGGATGGAAAGAAAAAGATCTATAGAAATCCAACAGTCAAAGATCTTCCCAAATTCAAGTATATTGAAAAAATATTCAGAGAATCAATGCGCATTTATCCACCTGTTTGGAGCATTGGCAGGTTAGTTGAAGAAGATTATTTGATTGATAAATATACGATTCCAAAAGGATCTTCAATCCTAATGAGTCAATACGTTATGCACCATGATAGTCGATATTATGATAATCCGGGCGAATTCAATCCTGATAGATGGACTGATGAGTTTAAAAGACATTTACCAAGATTTAGTTACTTTCCATTTGGAGGAGGAATACGTGGTTGTATAGGAGAATCATTCGCATGGCAAGAGGGCATACTATTAATTGCTACAGTTTCAAGCTATTGGAGATTAGAGCTTATTCCAAATCAAAAAATAAAAATGGATCCGGGAATCACACTTAATCCAAAAAATGGTATAAAGATGAAGTCAAGGATTAGATCGATATAAAACCAGATATCTTTAATAGTATCTTGCTTGAATACAAAATTACAAATGGACAAATCAAAAAATAAGATTAACTAATGACATAGATGAGGGATTTAAATTGATAAGAAAAGTTAAGAAATTAAATAGGAGAACCAATTCAATTATGCAATTCGCGCTTACATTATTTTTGCTCTATAGACAATTAAGTGGGTTTCCTTTTGAATTTATAGTCCCTATCTGATTGTTTTTGGTGTCTCCCTATCTAGCCTATAGATATTCTGATAAGACATTAAAGTTCTATAAAAATAGTAATGATATAATTATTGTTGATCTTAGATGGTTTTCTAACTTCTCCTATATATTGGCCATCATAACATATATCTTTATTAGTTCTCTTGACATAATTTTGAGGCTCGGATTACTCGAAAAAACGGGAATGAATCATAAATTGAATTTCTTTTTCTTCTGGGAGGCTATGACGATATTTTTAATGGTTACAATTATTTTTGACTTTTTATTAATGTATTGGAAAGTTGCATTAGCCCGTATGCATAGAAGAATGTTTATTCATTATAAGTTAATATTGAATGGAAAGGACAAGTAAAAGAGGAAACCAGATAGATTTTTCTACCTCTCATTAGAATTATTTTGAATTTAACATTGTATATTTGACTATTTGAGTTGACGTGAATGTTATGAATGTCCCTCTCCAAGTATATTTTTTGGATTAATGAATAGTCTCGATTTCAAACAAGAACTATTTGGATTCACACTGTTGTTATATATATTTCCAACATATCAGAATCGATTAGGCAATAATAATGCAATAATATATTATGTTGTTTTAATCATAGGGTATATTACAATCTGTTCCTGATATTCTTAATTTTTTTGCATATAAATAGAACTGATCCGAGTAATCAATTGATTCGAAACTAAGAAATTTTCTCAATTCTAGAAAAGTCGGTAAAAATACCTGAATATTATCAAATTGCCCATCATTATAATATTTTTCTAGCAATAGGTATAGGACTTTTAGGTATAACGATCTCTTAATACAATTAAAGTATCTAATTTGTATCACAGATTTTTTGTCGAAGCTATCTTCACTAAAAATTGTTTTTATCATTACAACTCCTACTAGTACATCATCTTCATCTAAAACAATCAATAATTCATTACTTTTTATTAGTAAAGCTAAGTTTAAATAATCCATATTCAATTTGTAGAATCTCCACGAATCAAAATACCTATCATCCATGATTTTTGTAGTATTTGGATTAGATAAGTATCTACGAATCATGGCGACGTCAGCTAACTGCGGTGTCTTAATAACTATCTTAATTGATGGCATATTTCCAAATGTGGATAATTTCTTGCCCGTAAATCCTAATTTTTCTAACTTTATATTATAATAAGTGCAAGTGAAGTCTTTCAAAAATCCTAATTTTTCTAGCATTTTTTGCGACGCAAAATTACCTTGAGAAACCAAGGCACAACATTCATTTAAGATATTCCTGATCCCATAATCAATACTATGATTTAAGAGAGCGGTGGCAAAACCATTATTTCTATAGAGCTTATTTATCCGTAGCCCTTCAATCCATAATGAATTGTTTGGACATTGAAGAATATGGATGACTCCTACTATATCTGATTTTGAAGTGAAAGATGATAACTGAGTTTCACATACAAATAGCAGACTTGATGGCTCACTTATCCAATTATCCCAAGCTCTATCAATATAATCCCCCCATTCAAACGTATTCATGCAAAAATCCAAGACTTTATTTTTGTCGGAGGATCTTGCCTTACGGATATTCATATCAGAAATGATCAAACTCCTAAATATTATTATAATATGCCGATCAAATCATGGCAAGCTCTGCATGCTACTAAATACAATTTTCCAAAATGATATAATCGATATTTAACCGTCAAGGATGATGATATAGATGAATAACCAAGAATAGAGTAGTTATATTCCTTATTGGTATGAGATTCATGAAATCTTTCGGGTTGTGTCTAGAGAAGATGAAAGATATTTGATTAAATTTTTAGACCTTGATCTTTTAGTTTATTATAAAGTAAAATATATCCAAACTATATGCTGAAGAGTACATATGACTATATTCTAACAATTTGCTACGTTTGGTTGATTATTAATGGTTTTTTTATAGTCATTACATTAGAAATAATGATTCTTTTAGGTTTCATATTCCCTCTTCTCATTATAATTATACTAAACAGAGAAAAGAAAATCAATATAAAAAATAGCAGCAAAAATCGAAATAGAGATGGAAATCCTGAATTATGATAAGTTTTGATTCTTAACAATTTTAAATAAGATAGAATGGATAAAATCCGAGTAGCTTAAAATATGGTGTTTGTTACTTGTTAATCAAAATCAAAAAAAGTAATGAAAAATTCTCGTTGTTTCTTTTTGTAACCATATTGACTAGAATTCATATCTACGATAATTATATCGTTGTCGTTTCAGTAATTTTCTTATATCCTATGGATAATCGTCATAATTTCCAGGACGTTTAGTTGAATATACATGTTCTTAATCATATCTTTTAGAAGCATTAGCGATTTTTTTCCTCCATCTAGTCATATACCTTTGCAAGACGGGCAGATATCGATATCAACTTCATATCCTTGCTTGGCGGGTATAATGGTTGAACAATTAGGACAAGTTAATTCGTTAACCATACAAAAAATAAGATTTTTCCAATATTAATCTATTTTATCGTAATTCTTATCGTTAAATTTGATAATGTTGTCCCGATAACAACTAATTAAGTCCATTATATTCCATCAATAACCACATTTTTAAGCCATTTTACATTTATATCAAGAATTACCCATTCAAAATTGAAAAGCCTTTTAATTAATTGCATCGTAATTATTTCATGAAACTGAATGGAAAAGTAACTATTATTACAGGTGCATCTGGTGGAATTGGAAAATCAGTAGCACAAAAAGTACTTGAAGAAGGTAGTAAAGTGGTTTTAGTTTCTAGAAATAAAAATAAATTAAAAAAAACGGTAGAGGAGTTAGGCAAGAATGATAATTTGATACACATGGCCGCGGATGTATCTCATGAATCTGAGGTATTAAGTGTCATTGAACAAACATTGACTGCATTTGACAAAATAGATAATCTCATAAATTGTGCAGCAATAATTAATGATCCAACACCATTCCATTTAATGACCGAAGATCAATGGACAAACTTGATGAACGTTAATCTAAAAGGAACGCTTCAGCCTATCAAAGCAGTGATTCCCTTGATGATCGAACAAAAATCAGGTAATATCATCAATATATCATCATTATTGGGAGTAAGAGCCATACCAAAGGTACCATTTTCAGTATATGGTGTCACAAAAGCAGGTATCATAATGTTAACAAAAAGCATAGCAGTAGAATATGGACAATACAATATAAGATGTAATTGTATAGCACCGTCTACCATTCGCAGTCCCATCATGGAGCCATATTTACAGGACGAAAACGCAAAACGGATGTTAGAGGGATCATTTCCATTAAAAAGGATTGGCGATCCAGAGGATGTTGCTAATGCCATTTTATTCTTAGCTTCTGATGATTCAAAATGGATAACAGGAACAGTGATGACGCTAGACGGGGGAATTTCAGCTAAACTGTAGTATTTTTTATATCAACCAAAGGATAAAAGTTCATTTTAGATTTGTGTTTGTACTACTCAGTTAAGTTGATACTTGCGTTACTCTTCTAACTACTTTTTACACCTTTGAAGTATCCAATATTAGACAAGAAATGGACAAATCTTGATCATTGTGCAAATATTGAAATAAAAAAACAGTCTCGCTATTATAAGAACTGCAAAAATTCAAATATTTAAAAATCATAAAGGGTAGAACATCAGAATATGGGATTAAACCTAAAACCATTGATTACATCTAATCCTATCAGAATTCCCGATTTAGATGGAAAAGTGGTTGCAATAGATGCTTTCAATGTAATTTATCAATTCTTAGCGACAATTAGGGGCCCCACAGGAGAATTACTAGCGAACAACCGAGGAGAACCCACCAGCCATATAAGTGGACTTTTTTATAGAAACATAAATTTGCTTAGTGATGGTGTCAAATTGGTATATATTTTCGACGGGCTACCTCATAGATTGAAATCAGGAGAAATTCAAAGAAGAAGGAAAGTCAAAGAAGAAGCAACTGAAAAGTATAATATAGCATTGGAAGAGGGAAGAGTAGATGATGCAAAAAAATTTAGTCAGGCTACTTCAATTCTAACCTCTAAAATGATTGAAGAATCAAAATATTTATTGTCATTGATGGGAATTCCATATATTACGGCAAAGTCAGAAGGGGAAGCAACCGCCGCACTTCTTTCCAGGAGGGATTTAGCATATTCATCCGTTAGTCAAGATTATGATTCAATATTATTTGGCGCTAAAAGGTTGATAAGAAATTTGACAGTTAGTGGAAAAAGAAAAATCCCAAATAGAAATATGTATATTGATATCGTACCAGAAATAATAGAGTACTCGCAAGTACTAAAGACTAATAATCTAACTCACCAGCAGCTTGTGGATGTTGGAATCTTGATTGGTACTGATTTTAATCCTGATGGATTTAGTGGCATAGGTCCCAAAAATGCTCTAAAATTGATACAAAAGTACAAGAAGCTTGAAGATATAGAAAAAATAAAAACAGAACTATTGAATACTCCATATAATGAAATCAGAGAAATATTTCTGAATCCCCAAGTTACTGACATAGAGGATTTAAATATTGAATTTAATGATATAGAGAAGGAAAAAACAATAAAATATCTTTGTGATGAGAAAAATTTCTCCAATGAAAGAGTCATCAACCACTTGGGAAGACTTGAAAAAAGTATTATTAAAAGAAGTCAATCTCTTGACAAATGGTTTTAGCGAAAAAAGTAGTAATTCTGATACAAATAACAGTCATGTGTATACAGATACTAGAAGAAGAGATCAGAGTATCAATTAATTATCAGATATATTTATTTTAGATTTTTTCAATACAATATTTTTTTCTGATTTGAATCTTTCTAAATCATAACTATTCATATCTACAAATTTGATACCTTCAGAAATAACTGGATTGACCTGTTTTATTAGTGAATACATCTTCTGACATGCATTTCGATAATCTGGATGGCCCTGAGGAGTTGTCCGTAGTTCAATCATATGACACGCTTCACGAAGATTCATTTTTATAAAATATGGATATCTATAAGCAAAAGTTACAGCATATTGTGCTTCTGCAGGCATTGTAGATGAGATTGACTTGTATGTATCAGCACTATGATACATACAATCACTATAATCCTTTTCTATTCCTAATTCAGTAATTTCCTCTGGAATATCAAACCCATATTTTGTAGATAACAACTGTCGACTCATAGTCAAAAGTCTATGCCTATGAAGATCCCTAAACATTCCATAATTAGTTACTAATTCAAATGAATAATCAATTATCTCAAAAGCTCTTCCAGGCCTATGTCTTCTATTTTCTCTAAAATGAGAATATGCACGAATAATCTCATGTCGCTTTTCTTCAGAGAAGGTAGTAACAAGATCTAGTAAAAAAGACATGGATAGACCTCTACCATATTCATGCAAGATAGAAGCAACCAATTTTATTTCCGCTTCAATATTGGGTAAATGATAAAGCAATTTGACACCTATGAAGCTTTTGATGTTAATGAAAGTATCTAATGCAATATTATCAACGGAAATCTCACTATGTTTTTGATAAAGATCCTTATTCAGAATTCTTGAAATTGATTTCTCGGTATTATCAAGGTATTTGTAATATGAATTGCTGTATCTATCTTTTGATCGTTTGATAAATGGTTCGATGTACTTTTCGAGTTCCTTATATAATAAATTACCTAACTTTTTCATTTCTTCTAATTCGGAGGAGTTCATATTAAATAAAAGATATTCAAACGCTCTTCCATTTCCTGTAATTGCCAAGTTAGTGAGGGTTGAAGACGGAAGGAGATTTCTTAATATGTCTAAAGCTTTGGCCTTAATGGATGAATTATATATTTTTTTTGCATTATCAATATCCGTAGAGCTTTTTAAGTTGTTAAACAGGGTATCAGTTTTTGTTTCAGAATCATTAAAAAAAAGATCGTCTATTGGGATTTTTTCTTTTAGATACTGGTGCATAGGTAAGATATTCTTTGAATAAGTTTCAAATGCCAAATCACATGACTGTATATACTTGTCTGCATAAGCGGATGACATGATTTTTTTATCTCTAAAATATTTATAAACTCCATTAATTTTTTTATCAAATGCAACGTAGCGGGATGATTTTTCTAAAAAGGATAATCCGATCCTATGATCTTCTATTTTTTGTGCTGATATATTGGAAATCCCTTCAAGAGCACATTGGGCTGTCCCGAGTTCAGCTACAGATTCATCTCCATATTCTAAAAGGACTCTATTATAAAATTCCAGGCCTCTATTGGGATTTGGTAAAAATTCATCAATAAATATCCTTCTCATTGTCTTGTCAGTTCTAGAATACCTAGCCATTAAAGCTCCACGGTCTACCTGAGATGGAGTAATTATTACAAATACGCTACTGTCTGAATTGGAAAAATGAGATTCGAGATTTTTTCTTTCTTCATTATTAAAATTTTCCTGATTCAAGTTCTTACTCAAAGTATTGTAGGTGTATAATTGTACTCATAGTTGATTAAATATTACAATATTATAAAATCTTTTTCACACAGTGTGCATTATACTCGTCTACAAATTGAATTGCATGAGCGAATTGAGGCTCGAATTTGTCAGTAAAAAAGTTAAAGACATGTATGGAACGTTCATTGGAAAAGTTGTAGGTATCATTACAGATATAGAAGGATCTATAGAATCCGTAAGTGTAGACTGCGGATCAAGTGGTATAAAAAATTTACCATATGAACAACTGTTGGTACAAGGCGACTATGTCATATTTATTCCCAGGTGGAGATTGGATGCTCAAAAGCTCTTGCGAGAAAAATCTTTGACGTTGAAAAGGATTAAAGCTTTGCAAGAAATCGTAGCTGATAACGACAATATGAAAGACGATGCAGAATTGGTATACTTAAAGTACGAAAAAAGATTGGATGATTTAGGCGAAAACACCAAAGAGATTATTGAGAGACTTCATCAAAGAATATCTGAAATAGATATGGAATCGAAAAGAATAAAGGCAGTTTTATTTGATGCAAAATTGCAGTATAGGAGTAACGAAATAACAGAAGATATTTATCAACAAATAACTACACATACTAATGAATTAATAGATCATGTCAATTTAGAAAAGACAGAAATAAACAACATAATTAATAAGCTTTCACAACAAACAGTAGACAACAACGTTACCTCGAATAATAACGAAATCAAGAATGATCAATTAAATGTTCAAAATGAAGACAAAGAAGATGTATTAGATTACAATATTCAAAAGCCAGCCCAAGAATCAGAACAAGACATGAATTATAATCAAGGGATCCTACAAGACCAGGAGCAACAAGTAGTGGCATCAAATGCAGAAGACGCTGAAAGTTCTACCAATGAAGTAACCAACTATGTAGAAGCGCCATTAGGAAATAATATAGAAAACGATGAATCCACCCATATAATGGCTACAAATAATTAAGAGCAAAATAACAAAAAGATCTGAAATATGCAGGTATTTGGTTAGAAAGTCACCATTATTTTTGATCATTTCTTGACTCTTTATTTATTTAATTAATTGATTGTATTTGTAAAATTTAATAAAAGATCATACTATACAAGAATTCATAAAAATTAAAAAGTTGTTTTACTTTTGTGTAGTTGAACTTAAGAGTTCTCCAATTTCATTATGCATTTTAAGAAAGTTTAAGCCTTTTTCGGTGGTTTTGTAAGTTTGAGAACCTTCAACGTATTCGATTAGATTATTTTCAATTAATACTGATAAATATTCACGTAACTGGGCATAACTTAAAAATGCTTTATACATAATTTTTGTTTTGGTTGCTCCGCCGTTAGCTGCATCCAGGATCATGGCCACTATTTCAGTTCGACTTCTATATTTCACACTTTATTTTCGTTCTCTTTATTTATTTTAGTTTATTGCAACAATCAAATATAACATTCCTATATAAGTTTATTATATAATTCCAAAGTGCCGATGAAAGAAAAATTTTTGAATGAATAAGATGCATAAATTGATATGATTATGAGTAGTTTTTGATAGAGAAATCAGAAATAGATAATACACTATAATAAATAACAAAAGCATTTAAGTAAAGAAAAAACTTTTCCTTTTTAATGATTGATCCTCAATATCGCAAGGATGAGCATCAAGAAATCATTTCTCTTGAGGGAAATAAGATAAAAGGAATGAAAAGAATATCCCAAATAGATCCAAAACAATTTTGGTCAAATTGTGCTAAGAACTTGGCGTGGTTTAAAGAATGGGAGAAAGTATTGGATTGGAACCCTCCTTTTGCTAGATGGTTCGTGGGAGGCAAACTGAATGCTGCTTATAATTGTCTCGACAGACATCTAACAAGTGAAAAAAAGAATCAAGCAGCGATTATTTGGGAAGGTGAAGATGGAAAATCTGTTACTATTACATATAATCAATTGTTTTATAGAGTGAATAAATTAGCCAATGCACTCAAAAAACTGGGTATAAAAAAAGGAGATCGGATCACAATTTACCTACCAATGATACCCGAATTAGTCATATCGATGCTTGCTTGTGCTAGAATAGGAGCCATTCATTCTGTTATTTTTTCAGGGTTTAGTTCTCAATCTATTATTGACAGAGTGAATGATGCTGAATCCAAGATAATAATTACAGCAGATGGAGGATTTAGGAGAGGAAAAATAGTGCCACTTAAGAAAATAGTTGACGAAGCTGTGAAACAAACCCCCACTGTTGAAAAAGTAATAGTCGTTAAAAGAACTCATGAGGATATAAATATCGATGAAAAAGACCTATGGTTCGAAGATTTGGTAAATAAAGAATCTCACTATTGTGAGTCAGAATGGATGGAAAGTAACGATCCTTTGTTTATATTATATACATCTGGGACCACGGGTAAACCCAAAGGTGTTGTCCATGGAAGCGGAGGATACTTAACTCATCTTTTTAACTCGGCAAAATGGGTCTTCAATTTTGTTTCCACGGATGTATTTTTCTGTACAGCAGATATAGGCTGGGTTACTGGACATAGCTACATAGTGTATGCACCATTGATGCATGGAGTAACCGAAATTATTTATGAGGGCGCACCAGATTATCCTGACCAAGGTCAATATTGGAACATTATTGAAAAACACGGGGTAACTATTCTGTATACTACGCCCACGGCTTTGAGATCTTATATGAGATATGGAAATGATATACCCAATTCATATGATTTATCAAGTTTGCGATTATTGGGCACGGTAGGAGAGCCAATAAATCCAGAGGTTTGGAAGTGGTATTTCAATACAATTGGTAAAAATAATTGTCCTATCATAGACACATGGTGGCAAACTGAGACTGGTGGTATTATGATAAGTATGTGTACAGGAATCGAGATCATCCAAATGAAACCTGGGTCTGGAACACTTTCATTACCAGGCGTTGAATTAGAAATAGTAGATGACCACGGTAAAAAAATAGATGTCAATAAAAAAGGGTATTTAACTGTAAAAGAACCCTGGCCCGGAATGCTGCTTTCATTGTGGAATAACAAAGAAAGATATGAAAAAACATACTGGGAAAAGACACATAATAGTTATTTCGCAGGTGATTTTGCATATGTGGATAATGATGGATATTATTGGATACTAGGAAGAGCAGATGATATATTGAAGGTTGCAGGTCACAGATTAGGAACAATAGAACTTGAAAGTGCTTTTATCTCTCATCCTTCAATAGCCGAGGCAGCTGTTACTAGTAAAAAGGATGAAATCAAAGGTGAAACAATCATCGCATTTCTGGTACTAAGAGAAGGAGCGGAATTATCTTTGCACTTAGATAACGAGGTAAATGAGCACATTAAAAATACAATAGGACCAATTGCATCTGCCGAAAAGATTTATTTCGTAAATAAGTTACCAAAGACACGAAGTGGCAAAATAATGAGAAGACTTCTAAGAGCCATTGTAAATAACGAGACTATTGGAGATATAACTACCCTTGAGGATGAGGCATCTATTGAAGAGATAACTCATGAACTACAAGAAATAAATAAGCATTTATGAAAATGATATAGTATGGCTACTCTGGATTCTCTAATTAAGCCACATCATACAAATTTATTCCCGGTTTAATGTTTTGCGATTCTATCTTTTACTTTCTTGTAGTCGAAGTTAAGAGTTAGTGATACTGCTGATGATAAAGTAATGTGTAGTAAAAGAGAAAAACAAAGTTCAAGCTGAAATTATTTCTAATTTTGAACTTTCTGTTATATTGTTGTGTTGAATGAATCCCGCCGGACTAGCCAACACAAATTCTGCCGGCTTTGTATTCTTAAAGGTGCATTTGGATGAATCAAGTATATTATCGCAGGGTTGTGCATCTTTTTTAAGGTAAACTATATCGCCATTTTGATTAAACCACATTAAATCTAATGGGTATTTTATATTTAACAACCACATTGAATATAAATCAGGTTTATCATAAATCAATAGTAACCCGGAATCCAAATTTGGTTTGTCGTTCCTAAATGTTAACCATCGTTGTCTATCAAAATCCGAATCAGCAATTTCGACAGTCAAAAGTTTTTCGTCTATTTTTATAGATCCTTTTGAAAAATTGATGTTTGCATTCTTAATATCCGATGGAGCAAAGATAATTCCTAAAATCCCTATTACAAAGGCTGAAATAATCACAGGAATAAGGAGAGTTATTTTTTTTACCATCGTCTAATTATAAAAAAATAGAGGTATTTTAATAATGACTATAAGTGAAAATAAACTGTCATGATTATTAAAAATAAGAGCAATAAAATGGAAAATAAGTCTTAGCAAAAATATTTAAATCTAGCCCTGAGATTCTCCACAGGCAGGACATAATTTAATATTTTTAGACATCTTTGAACCACATTCAATACAACATCTAAATTCGTTCTTGCTCATTCAACATTATATAGAGTTAATTGTAATATATTTTATTTACATTCAAAACTAAAATAATACGAATATAGAAAGAATAAATTTAGAACTCCAAGTAAGTTTGTCGTTTGTTTTGATCTATAACCATCACCGATAAATCGCTAAAGTTTTTATTTTCTAGCGAACTCATTTTTCCAGTAAAAGTTGTTTCCTTTTCGTCATTTGTCAAATATTCAAATACCCAAACGTCAATTTTTGAAGTGTCCAGTCCTTTTTCTTTGATAAATAATGAGATTTCAGAGGGCATAAAGATTTTTGACGGTTCCGAAGGCCATGGTCTTGGCACTAATATTACACTTTTCTTATCAACAATTGATTTAACCAGTTCGATTTTTTTTTCTTCAATATCACCAGTGATGTGAAAAGTCATGATAGTAGATTTATCTAATGGAACCCTAGATTTTGCAGCTGCTACCTGTATGGAACTGATACCAGGGATAATGCAGACATTTTCATCACCGAACAAGTATAAAAGCCGGTCTACAACTTCTGATTCAGAGAAATTTACATCTCCTGTAAATGGAACAGTACATATATCATTTTCTTTCATTAGATTATTATATACATTCAAATAAATCTCCTCTTGATTTTTCATTGTTACTTCAAATACTTGATTAAATGATCTATCAAGCAGGTGATCTATCGTATTTAGAGTATATTTATATCCTATAATAAAATGAGATTGTTTGATAATTTCTTTTGAAAAATCTGTCAGATATTTTTTTGATCCTGGACCTACACCTATAACATACAATTTTTTTGTCAATTAGGCATTTTAGTAATTCTATTGGATATTTAAGTACTAATTATTAGAGAATAACTACAATAGAGTATTAATGCACTAGTTGTAAATCTTATAAGCTTTGTAATAGTTATTGAATTTTAAAATTACAGAAAAATAAAAAATGGTGGAGAGTTAGCCCTCTTCCCAGCCTTTCGTAAATATGGCGTTTTTCTTTAATGGAATTGGTTGTCCTGGTGTATATTCCATTGGTCTCATCCAGAAAATTGCTTTTGTTGGACAAACGCCAATACAAGCACCATCAGAGATACATCGTTCTGGATAAAAGACAAATGCTTTACCTCTTTTCCAACCTTCCACAGGTTTTACTCTTAATACATCTGGACCAAGAGCTGTACAAATTTCTACACATAAAGCACACCCAATACAATGCTGTTCACTAACATCTGGAAGTATTGCTACTGGCATCTAATAATTCACTGTACGTAAATCTTCATTAAAACTATTTAAACACTATGGCATTTTATAACAATGATATAAAATAAACCAAAAGATATGCACGAATGATAGACAACTATAATCTTTTTGGAATATTTTCAATCATCATCCATTCTATTATTGCTCCAACAAAAAGCATTCCAGAAACTAATGCTACTTCAATTAACAGATAAAATAAAGATTTTTTTGTAAATTTCTTCTTTAGTATTTCGAAAAATAAAATACAGCCTCGAGAAATTGCTAGTCCATATGAGACTAGCTCTAGGATTCCAAAAGGTGTCAAGAAAATAACCAATGGATTAGAATGCACAACATCTGATAGGTTCATTATTGAACTAAACACTAAACCAGTAGAAAATCCAGAAATGGTTCCCATTACGAGACCTATGACTGGAATAAACATCACTAATGCTATTTTCATGTTATTTAAGAATATACCAAATTCGTCTATGTCGCTTATTTGATTGATAAAGTTTTTTGACAACTCCTTAGAAAATGATTCATCCATTCTAAAGGAAAATCCAATATAAAAGATACTCAAGAAAAATAACATGGCAAAAAGGAAAAACGCAAGTCTCTTTTTAAACGTAATAAGCATAACTAATTATAATACTTTTTTTCTCAATTATAATACTTTATTATTTATATAAAAAGATTTAAAGAATATCATAGACTAGTTAATTTGATTATTGACCGATAATTCTAATCTCTTAAAAATAATTTCCTTTATAACTAGTAAGGGATTTCAGATTCATCCCGATGCATTAATGTTGATAGAGAATCTACAGGTAGATGTGTTTCAAATAGTTGAAGAGATTCTTATGATCAAAAGAGAGAGGGATGGGTCTAAGGTTATTTTATCCGACGACATACAGAGTATTTTAGAGTTTTCAACAAATAGTTCACTAATTGTAAATGATAATGTTAATAAGGGTACTACTATTGTAAACAAGCCAGATCATTCTGAATTCATTAATACAAAAGAAAATAAGGAAGAGACTATTTTAGAATTAGTAACTCGTGATTCCGATGATTTTGATAACAACTATTATGTCAACAATATAATTTATGATTCTAATAATAGTATTAATAGCGGTGAAGGAGTTGAAGGATATACTTCACTGTTTAGAAGCCGATTTGATAAATCCTTAAAAATTTTATCTAATAGACCAGACAGCAAAAGAATAAAAAAAATAGCATTCATTAAACAATTGCTTAACCAGTCAAGAATAAATCCAAAGTCACAGTCTAAGGAGAATTTGGAAGAATCTTTATTCATAGCAGGATTAATTATGGAAAAGAAGATCAAAAAGAATAGTTATAATTTAACTATTGATGACCAGAGTGGATTATTAGAGGCATTTGCATACGATGAAGATTTAAAAAAACAGATTTCATCATTAATTTTGGATCAAATGGTAATGATAGAACTTGAGAATAATTCAAAAAGAAAGAACCACATAATAAGAAAAATATTCTCACTGGACGTGCCAGACAGAATTCCAAATAGATCTCATTCTGAGATATATAGTGTATTAATATCTGATTTGCACATAGGCAGTAAATTCTTCATGGAAGACGAATTTCAAATGTTTTTGAATTGGTTAAATGGAAACCAAGAGAATAAAGACATTGTTTCTAAAATAAAGTATATTTGTATTTGTGGAGATCTAATTGATGGAATAGGGATATTTCCACATCAAGACAGAGAATTATTTGAAAAGGATTCATTTTCTCAGATGGAACATGCTACAAATTTGTTGGCGAAAATTCCTAAACACATCAAGGTTTTTATGATTCCAGGAAATCATGACCTGGGAAGGCGAGCATTACCCCAACCAGCAATACCAAGAAAATATGCTGATAAGATTTACTCTTTGAACAATATCACCATGCTAGGAAATCCCTGCATGATCAATATGGACGGAGTAAAAACATTAATGTTTCATGGTCAAAGCTTGGATGATACGATTGCTACTATTCCTGGTCTAAGTTATTCTAAACCAGCAGAGGCGATGAAGATTTTACTTAAATCAAGACATCTCTCGCCTATATACGGTCAAAGAACACCTATTGCTCCAGAATTAGAAGATATGATGGTTATTGAAGACGTTCCGGATATTTTCCATTCCGGTCATGTGCATGTAATTGATGTGGATAGTTATAAGGGAACCTTGATAGTTAATTCTGGCGCATGGCAAACTCAAACGCCCTTTCAGCGCGCTATGGGAATTACTCCTACCCCTGGTATAGCAATTGTAGTTAATTTGGCGACTTTAAGACCATATCAAATAAATTTTGCAAATTAATAAACCAAAAATTACAATGATTTTATAAATAATCAAGTAATGTAGGCTGTTCTTTCTTTGATTGAAAAACAAAATTTCGCTCTACAATAAGTGATTCAACTCTGCTTTTTAGATAATTGGTGACTTTAAAGTTGTTACTCAAGTTTTCTGCTAAAAGAACATATTTTTCTACCGAACCTCGAGTAACTGTCTGTAGCAAGATATTATTACAAGTAAGACATTTACCATATAAAGGAATTCGTCTATACTTTTCACCGCACTTATTGCACCTAAATGACTGTGAACAATAAGAACGCATATTACCCATTATATCAGGAATAATATGTGTCGTCAAGACCATAGAGATCACTTCGTTTGTGTCAACAGAATTAATAAGATTTGCAGTGGATATTTGCATTTCTAATTTTTCGCTCATCGTATTTAATGTAGAATAAGCACTTCGATTTATGTCGGATATTAAAGTTCCACTAGTATGGGTAAATCCATAATCATAAAATTGTTTTTCACTCCCTATTCGATTTTTTAGTATTTCAATCATATTAGAAACATCGGCTGCTTTAACCCCTAACCAAGTATTTTTATAAAAGTCTAGTGGATATTTTTCCACAATGTCAACATTATGAGCTTGTCGTTGAACCTCATGAGGTAACACAATAGGTTGTATTAGTAATGGAGCATCCATTAATCCACCTATTTTATCTGGCAAGAAAGAATATGAAAAGTTTAAGAATGCATCAAATAGTAGGATAATCGAATCGGCATCGCCATCACAGTCTCTTCTTTTTGCGGAATGCCATATCGGAGAACCCAAACAAACTTGTGATTCTGTAAAACCTATTATACGCCCAATAATACCGACTGAAGTATGTGGAGCTAATCCCACTATTAAATGTCCAATCAGATCATTTTCGGTATAGGCACTGTATATCGGTGGTAAATCATACAAGGTAACTAATTCTTCATCTATGAATTTAGCTGTTTTTAAGAGATATTTTGCGGAATCTAATGGAATTATGACATCTTGAATCAGCAATTCTACTATTTGTCTATCTGAATTGAGTTCATTCTGTCGATAATCAAATTTGTACCCTAATTCTCTCAATTTCGAAATGGATGTATCGACAAAACAGGGCATGAAATGAGTGAGTGGTTCATTAGTAGCGTCAAATCTTATGGTACCGTCCTTAAACACAGATAAACCACATTTTTTTCTAAGAATGCCCTTCTCAATTTGTTCTGCTTCCTTGTCTTTCCCCATCAAAGCTTTCACCCCTTTTAAAGGAGAAGTTACCCTAAAGCTCAATCTTGTTTCGGCCTTTTCTATCAAGGTCTTTAAAGGAAAATTTATTGGAGAAAATGTTTTATATTCGTTACCACACTTTAAACATTTATTTCTTTTTTTTATATTATCAACGGGATCAAACGTTAAATCTAGAGATTCAACTTTACAGACATTGCAAATAAATTTGATTGGAGTCGCCTGATTACAATAGTTGCAGTTAGTACCTAAGGACGGAATATTACAATTTGGACAATATCGATTTGATTTTTCTGAATAAAAAGAATCTGTATTTGAAGCCTTTAGGAGGTCTCTCATAGGACCACCTTTGTTACCTACTGGAAATAAAACATGAATTGGTGGTTTCATCTTACGCTCCGAGGCTTTTTCAGGTCTACCAACTCTTACTGATATGGAAGAAGAAAATTTTGAACGTATTTTAATGGAAGAAATGGAATTTATTAGTTTGATGACATTTGTTTTACCTTCGCCCTTCTCTGACTGTGCGTTTTCAACAATTTCACCTATATCTCTTATAAATCCGTCCTTTGATACATAATTAGAAAATATTGATAAAGGTATTTTATTGTGAGTTTCATATAACAATGAGAGCATGGGTTGGAATTCTGGAATACATAAACACACTAAGGCAAAAATTTGAGACTTATCCAACAATATTATGGTATTACTAGATGTATCTAAACTATGGAATACGCCTAGTTTTTCTAAAATACTTTTTAGTTTATGATCATATGATAGTCTAATTTCCTTGGTAGTTAATTCAGTCTCTTCGTTTCTGTTAAATAGAGAAATAAAAGATATCAAGGCATTTCTAATTATTAGAAAGTCTTTTATTGATATGGCTTCCCAGTAGAAGGAATATTTAGGATGTAGTGGTATGTCGAATTGCATCGATATTTTCAGTGCCTCTCCAAATAGTGGTATCATAGAGGGATTCGAGCTCAATTTAACTAACTTATCATATTCAACAACAAAGTCATTTTTGACTTCATTGATGTGGCTCAATTTTTCAAATAATTCCTGGGTCCATATTTCTTCAACATAACTTGCTGGCAATAATTGGGCATTATTTTCTAGAAAATCTCCATAACTGATCAGGATATCTCCTAAGTATAATATTTTGACTATCCGTGATCTTAAATTTAGAGCTTGTTCTACTGTATTGATCTGCAATACCGTTCCGTCATCTAATTTTACTATTGGCGGTTCAATAGTATCTACTAGGGCAATTGTAGAGGCTTTTCCAGGGACATCCATTTTGATTTGCGTTCCAACTACTACGGCAGAATTCAACAGTACAGGAATTGTGTTGTGAAGTCCTATCGTAGCGAATCCAGTATTAAAACATCTTCCATATCGTAACCTAAAGCCACCGATTTTCTTGTTCATAGACAACACGGGTCTTCCTGTAATTACTTCAGACATCCTATGACTCACAGTATCATCATCGCCTGTTTGGATTGCACCATTCATATCTGCAAGCCAATCCCAACCTTCTAACTCGAGTGTTTCAACCAATTTTGTGAGTTTTCTACATCTACCTATTAAACCATCGTTCATAACCCTCAATGCCCCTCCTCTTACTCTATCCGTTTTTATCCTCTTCATCTCCCGATGAATTACTAATTCAACTGGGTCTGTATCTACTCCATCGATCTCTACAGGCAAATTAGAGATGCAAAAATCAACATCTTTATCTAAGACCTTAAATTGAAAGTTTCCTACTTCTCTCTCATACAATCTTAATTCTTCTATAAACCTGCCTGTTTCATCGTCAAAAGAATTTGTTTGATACTTGGCAAGTCCAGATACTCTTCTTACATGATCAGCTATAAGCATAGTTAGTGCGGCTTCAGTTCCTCCAGCAGATCTTATTGGGCCAGCAAAAGAAATGGAGAGATATTGTGAACCATCCTTATTATTTTTCAATTGTACGTCAGATATACCCTGTAATGGGGCAACAGTGACTCCTTCAGTGACCACAGCCAAGCTAACCCTAACCGCATTTTCTAGTCTGGTCCTAAGATCTCCAGATCCATATTCTCCCTTTGCTATTTCCTCGGCTATCTTCAGAGCCGCTTTCTCTTTTGTTGTATAATTTAGTAATGTCCTTAATCTGTCCGATATATCGATATTGTGCATTTTTGCAACTCTGTCTGATAAGTCGTAGGCAATTTTTGGTTCAACATAGGTTGTAACATCCAGACCCTTTTTCCTTGCCTTCTCGGCTGCCGAATGAAGTATATTTACCTGCTTTAATAAACTAATTTGATACTCTAAATAGTAACTTGGGATTGAAATATTTTTTAATCTTACTTTGGCCTCATCAATCAAATTCATAATCGTTCATTTGCTCTAATTCAGGAACGAATGGCCAGAATAATGTCGCTAAATTTTTTCTCCCAATCTGGATCCCGCTCTAATAATGTTCCCACAACCAAGATATCTGCCCCTGCATCTGCTAATTCTTTAGCTATCGAAGAATTCTTAATTCCCCCTCCAACAATTAATAAACCATCATAATACTTTCTGACATTTGAAATCATTTCCGCAGATACATTCGTTTTTGCTCCGGATCCAGCTTCTAGGTAAACAAACCTCATACCTAAATATTGTGCAGCCAGTGAATACATGACGGCGATATTAGGTTTTTCAAAAGGTATACCCTTTGCTCTCCCAATAAACCAGGCTGTAGTATTATCTCCAATTATTATATATCCTGTTGGCAAAGGTTCAATATTATACTTTTTTACCAATAATGCACCTAATGCTTGAGCTCCAGAAATGAAATATGGATCCTCGGAATTTAACAGTGATGTAAATAAAATCGCGTCGGCATTAGGAGATACACCTGTAACGTTTCCAGGAAATAAAATAACAGGAATAGATATTATAGACTTTATTGATATTACCAATTTGTCTAAATCCAGTTGATCTATGGCAGATGAACCTCCTACCAAAATCGCTGAGGCACCAAGTGATTCAACTTTTTTCGCAACACCCACAATGTCTTCAAAATTCTCCGAATCTAATAAAGCAAAACATATTCTTTTGTGCTTTTTCAATTCATCATTAATATAGTTCTCTACCCGACTCAATATAATACTACACGTATTTAGTTGAATTTAATTTAATGATTGTGCTAGGTATTAATTTATAGCATTATTGACTATACAATACTGTATAGCTAATGGAAAACAAAGTAGATATAAATAATTTATTTTTATTCAAATTAATTGAAAAATCTCTATTTACTAATAGACAAATACAAATAATTTATAATTTAAAAAATAAAGAGAAAAGGCCTAAGGAAATAAGTTCAGGCGCATATTACAGAGAAGTCAAGCAATCAAAGACAAAACTGCAAAAATTGTTCTATTCTATCCTATTGCTAAATCTAATAAAAGTAATGAATGACAATCAAACTACCACCTTAAGTTCTATAATTGATAAACTCACAACTCTGCAAGACAATCCCGCCAAACATCGTGATAAAGAAATAAATATTGTGATAAATGTGATAGAAGATTTAATTAATAGAATGATTGAGATGTGATATATCACAAAGTATATAATTATATTATGACAAATTATCACATTCAATAAAGTTATATCACACTGTATAGTAAAACTATACGTGAGCATTGATATTGCATCCCTGATATTATATTATGTCATATTTCCATTTATTTCAGCTTTAGCTTTGTCAATTCTGGCTATTAAAATTTTCAACCTGTCAAAGAACAAAAAGTTTAAGAATTACATTATTGAAGCAAAAATTTCTCATCTTGAAGGTCAAATAAAGGACCAAATCTATAAAACCAATCTCATTTCTGAACAATTTGAAATTTTATATGACAGAACTATTAAGACTAATGAAAAATTAACCGATATACAAAGATTAATAAAATTATTGGATGAAAATATAATCTCTAATAATAACAAGATCAAGTCACAGAATCCCGTAATATCGCCCTTCCAAAACTACGTAAGCAATCCACGAATTGAGACATCACTACCTAGTCACGACATTATATCACAAGATTTTACCAAGTCAATGAATCAGGAAGAAGACCGTCAGAATAGTACAATAGAATACATTCTAAAAAAATTAGAGGATAGATCTCTGACAACTAAGGAGATTGAAAGGGTGATTGGCAGGACTAGAGAACACACCTCAAGATTAATGAAAAAATTGTTTGAAGAAAAACTAGTTGATAGAGATATGAGAACAAAGCCCTTTAGGTATGCTATTACAGTCGAAGGTCGTAAACTGTTGTCAAAGCATTCTGTTTCAAAAAGTCATTCTCACCCTGATCTTCCCAATAATGTGAATTGATTAAACGATTTGATTT
The DNA here is from genome assembly GCA_035279165.1 of Candidatus Nitrosocosmicus sp. GTDB lineage: Archaea > Thermoproteota > Nitrososphaeria > Nitrososphaerales > Nitrososphaeraceae > Nitrosocosmicus. The sequence continues at coordinate 21,275 of DATEIH010000288.1, forward strand.
AGAAGTAGTAGATGGCTCACCAGCTGAGATAATATCTTTTTGAATTCTAATTAACTTATAAATCCATTCTTTCCCTCTTTTACTCCTTACCAATTTTTGTTTTTCAAAATATCTCGATAAATAAGTGGATATAAGACTAAGTTGTAACTGCTCACCATACGATTCTTCATAGGATTCAGCAACATTTGAAGACGTAAAAGAACTAAAAGCAAAGTTGTTTTCGATTAATGTCCAGATCTTTGAGCCTATGGAGTTAGTAGATGAATTGAATCCTAAGTCATACTTTTGTGAACTATTACTTTGTTCCATAGGAATTTGAATATTGTTATCTATATCATCCTTTGAGACGTTCAAGGATTCCACTAATTGAAGAACCTTTTGAATTTTGTCTTTTGATAGATTGCCTTCTAGAGATAAATTATATTTTCCACCCTCAGCATCCTCTAATTCAATTTTTATTCTCTTTTTTCCAGTGGACAATTTATCGTCTCTGTGAATTTGATAACATATGTTAACTTAACAATATGGAATAAAAATTGATAACTAAAAGATTAGTTTTTGTTAACTAAAATAAGCACATAACTATTGATTTCTATAATTCTAAAGTTAATTTGATTATATATCTTAAAGGTTTTTGTAGTTCCAGTGGAAATAAAGGGGTTAAATCACGTTTATTATCGTTGTGAATGAATTTAAAATTCCTCCAGTGGAAATAAAGGGGTTAAATCACGTTTATTATCATATGAATTTTAACTGTTAATGTTAATGTTAATTTGATTTGGTAGACACAGGCCCCTCCATTTCTTTTGCAATTAATATTGATTTTGATATTAGAATAGTATTAATTTATTTAATTATTATGTTTAAAATAATTGATTAACCTGTTTAAAATTAAATGTTAATAACAGTTAACATATTAACATGACATTATCTTTTTATCATTCGAATAGAAAAATAGGGGTGTGTCTGTGTTGATTTATCAATACTATTAATGGAAAGAAATGATAATGGATCCAGATTATTTAGATAATATATTTGATAAGGCTGTTATTGGGGCCAATTTAATTAAAAATAGAAAAACATTAACAATCGATTACGTTCCTGAAAAATTGCCATTTAGAGACGAAGAGTCTAAAACAATCGCTCAAGTGCTATCAGTAGTTTTAAAGAATGGTAGACCCTCTAATCTGTTAGTTTTTGGAAAACCTGGAACAGGGAAAACTGCCGTTGTAAAAAATGTAATTACTAGATTAAAAAAAAAATCAATAGAACATGGAATAGAGATTACCGTTACTATTATAAATGCAAAGACTTCCAATACTTCTTACAAGGTATTATATGATATTGCGGAGGATATAGGGATTAATCGCTTCGACAAGAAATTAAAAGTCCATTTTACTGGTTTGTCTATGGGCGAAGCCACTGATAGGATTCTTGAATATTTGAAAAAAAATAACCTTCATGTAGTATTAATTATTGATGAGATTGATTCCTTGGTTGATAAGAACGGGGATGATGTTTTATATAACTTTACTAGAGCAAATGAACGTATGTTGGGGGATGGATTTGTATCTTTGATAGGAATATCCAATAGTCTTACATTTAAAGACAAACTAGATCCAAGAGTTAGAAGCAGTCTAAGTGAGGAGGAGATAATATTTAATCCATACACAATAATTCAACTAAGAGAAATCCTAAACGACCGATCAAAACTAGCATTTAATGAGGGATCTATTGGCCAGGCCGCCATTAATTTATGTGCCGCAGTAGCCGGAAAGGAAAATGGAGATGCTAGAAAGGCAATTGATCTATTGAGAGTAGCGGCTGAAATAGCAGAAAGAGAAAGGGCAGATATGGTTACCGAAAAACATATACGAGAAGCACAAGAAAAGATTGAAAAAGATACTAATTATGAGGTTATCAAAAATTCCACAACACATACAAAATTGATTGTTCTATCTGTTATGAAATCTCAAACTGGTATGACCGGGGATGTTTATGATATATATACTTCATTATGTAAACAGATTGAACATGATTCTCTGACCCAAAGAAGAGTTACTCAAATAATTAGTGAGTTAGATCAGCTTGGATTAATTACTTCAAGTGTCGTTAGCCATGGTAGATATGGCCGTTCTCAAATAATCAAAATGGCTATTCCTTCTGATACTATATCCAAAGCACTAAAGAATGATAATTTTTTATCCATGTTGTTGTGATCGAATGTTCTGATCGAAAGACATGATCGAATGGACAGCTTTTAATAAATACTTGATCAACAATGTTCTATTTGATAATAATGAAATATAGAAGTAGAACAGAAATAACTGTCTTAATACTAGAAGCAGCA